>NZ_JAUBTT010000077.1:10142-14347 GCF_036705125.1 Microcoleus sp. B7-D4 | reverse complement strand
AGCAACAGGCAAGATGCCTGTTCCACAAAGAGTTATTTTTTTTGGTGGGGTTTTCTCCTGTCAGCAACAGGCAAGATGCCTGTTCCACAAAGAGTTATTTTTTTTTGATGGATCGACATTACCAACATAACTTTTTTCCAAAAAGGCGGCAAGTGCGGTATGATGTGATTTCGCGATCGGTTCTAGCGGGGAGCAGCCGTTAGAGGAAACGGGGAAAGTTCGGTGCAAGTCCGGCGCTGTCCCGCAACTGTAATGAAACCGTTGTGGTTTCTCAAGTCAGAATGCCCGCCGATATCTAACTCACTTTTGAACGCATCTGCGAGGTACGGATGATGGATGGAATTAACACGGCTGTACGCACAAAGCACAGTCTATTTGTTTGCACTGCTTGCGCTAGTGTTTGGAAAAACGGCAAGCGCGAAGGTAAAAGCGGCGGTCAACAATTTATGGAAAATTTGTCGCAACTCGCTAAAGATTGGGAGTTTTCTGATAAGTTTGAGATTCAAGAGGTTGAGTGCATGAGTGCTTGCAGTCACTCTTGTGCGGTGTCTTTTGCTGCTGTTGGAAAGTACACTTATCTGTTTGGCGATTTACCAGCAAATGAGTCGGAAAGCGTCGAGGCTGTACTCGAATGCGCGGGTCAATACTATGCTAAACCGGACGGTTTGTTGCCTTGGTCTGAGCGTCCTCAAGCTCTGAAAAAAGGTGTTTTAGCAAAGATTCCACCACTGGTAAATTAGAGTTTTTCTTGTTCCTAGGATCGGCCCATTGGTGACAACTTAACGTCAAACCGGCCCTCCTGCCCTCCGGCAGCAGTCCGGCAGGGGTTGAAACCCCTGCCTCAAAGCTAAAGTCCTCTGAAGAGGACTGAAGAACTCATTAGTCCTCTTCAGAGGACTTTAGCTATCAGCCAGGGAATTCATTCCCTGGCGGACGGTCGGCTTAAGTTGTCACCAATGGGTAGAGCTTGGGAACTAGAAAACGAGAGATTCCCCTTCACCAACAACAACAAAATTATCAATGCACAAAATCCCTGTTACTGTCATCACTGGTTTTCTTGGTAGCGGCAAAACTACCTTAATTCGCCACTTATTGCAAAATAATCAAGGTCGCCGCATTGCTGTTCTGGTTAACGAATTTGGCGAAATCGGAATTGATGGAGAACTGCTGCGCGATTGCCAAGTTTGCGATGAAGAAGAAAATGTCAGCAGCAATATTGTTGAACTAACAAATGGTTGTCTTTGCTGCACTGTTCAAGAGGAATTCTTGCCGACTATGCAGGAATTGTTGAAGCGCAGAGAACAAATTGATTGTATCTTAATTGAGACTTCTGGCCTCGCACTTCCTAAACCTTTGATTCAAGCTTTTCGCTGGCCGGAAATTCGGACGGGTGCTACTGTAGACGGTGTTGTTGCTGTTGTCGATTGCGAAGCTATTGCTAGCGGTACTTTTGTCGGTGATATTGATGCTTTGATGGCACAGCGACAAGCTGATTCTAGTTTAGATCACGAAACTCCGATCGAGGAATTGTTTGAAGACCAGTTAGCCTGTGCCGATATGGTACTTTTAACGAAGGTCGATCGCGTAGATGCTGAAACTCACAAGAAAGTCCAAAGCTGGTTGCAACAAGAGTTACGTCCGAGTGTAAAAATTGTTCCCTGCAAAAGTGGCGAAATTAACCCCGATGTGCTAATGGGATTTAATGCGGCGGTTGAGGATGATTTGGAGTCTCGTCCGAGTCACCACGACACTGAGGAGGAACATGAACATGATGATGATATTAACTCGACTTACTTTATTGCCGATCGCGAATTTGAACCGGAAGCTTTGGTGAAAAAACTGCAATCGTTGATGCAGCAGGAGGAAATTTATCGGATTAAAGGGTTTGTGGCGGTTCCCAAGAAACCGATGAGGATGGTGTTGCAAGGTGTGGGTTCACGGATAGAATATTTTTACGATCGTCCTTGGCAACCTTCCGAAGTCCGCCAAACCAAATTAGTGCTGATCGGTCGGGAACTCAACTCTGCTAAAATACAGTCATTTTTGTAGTTGAATGCGGGCGATCGCTTTTTTTGAGAAAGGGCGATCGATCTGCAATCATTCTGCACTCGATACTGTTTCTAACGTCAAAATGCCGATCGATTTATTAACAACTAGCTGCATCCTATCTAACCATTGCGAACCGATTAAAATCTCCGGGAGTTCCTCTCCAACATGAACCGGAATAACAAACTCTTGACCGTCAATAATTACTCGACCTTCATAGAGGTCAAATAAAGCATCTCCCCGCGCTGTAGCCAGCTTGAATTTAGATTTAACTAACGGCCACTCCAAAGCCTCCATATCTTGAAAATTAATTGCCAGATAGCCTGCGGTAAAACCTGTATCTAGCATTACTTCCACTGGAAAAATCTCGCCATTAGATGCAATCAACTCTATCTCAAAAAACAATTCTCCGTTTTCCCCAAACCAACCTGATATCATATTCTGCCACAGGTTCCTGTTTCATTGAGGCGAAAGGTTGTTAACATCACATTTTTATCGCCATACTGTTCCTTAATTTTTTGGACAATGCCTAACAGTTTGGGGTCAATTAAGTATTCTTCGCTGTCCGGCTCTATCGCAATAAACCAATTGTAATACTCGTCGATCAGTTTCGGGCGAATTCGCTCAAATATTGCTCGACCGCGCAAACCGAGTTCAGTTCTTTCTGCTTTGCGCCTTGCTAATTCTTCGGGTGGTATAGTTTGTTCGGGAGAGATTCTATTCCGCAGCGCTTTTCGCTTTTCTGATAGCTGAGTCATGGTGTTTTTTAGATTAAATGTATAGATTGATTTATGATAGCCCACAAGTATTATTTTGTCTATTTTTCCTACAACCAGCCCTTAAAGTCTCCAGCGAACTATTTATTAACATTTTGTAATATTCTTGCTACTAGCAGCTTGTCTGGTGTACAATAACGATAATGGTTATCATTGTACAATAATCGAGGTCAAGTATGGTGAGTGCTGGGGCGATCGAATCAGTTCCTGTTACCGTTCTCACAGGCTATTTAGGTGCAGGCAAAACTACGCTACTGAACCGCATTTTAACACAGGAACACGGCAAAAAAGTTGCAGTCATCGTCAACGAATTCGGCGAAGTAGGCATCGACAACCAACTGATAATTGATGCCGACGAAGAAATTTTTGAGATGAACAACGGCTGCATTTGCTGTACAGTCCGAGGCGATTTAATTCGGATTATCGGCAACTTAATGAAGCGGCGAGACAAATTCGATCACATAGTCATCGAAACCACAGGTTTAGCCGACCCCGCACCAGTAATTCAAACCTTTTTTGTAGACGAAGATATGCGGGAAAAATTACTGCTAGATGCAGTTGTCACCGTAGTCGATGCCAAGCACATCTGGCAGCACTGGGACGCAGACGAAGCTCAAGAACAAATTGCATTCGCCGATGTAGTTTTGCTCAACAAAACTGATTTAGTGACTGAGGAAGAATTGGCAGAATTAGAAAGGCGAATTCGCGCCATGAATGCAATGGCAAAAATTCACCGCACCCGCAACGCTGAATTAGCAATGGATGCTTTGTTGGGCGTTAAAGCATTTGATTTGAACCGGGCATTAGAAATAGAACCAGACTTTTTGGGCGAACACACTCACGAACACGACGAAACAGTAACTTCCGTAGCAATAGTCGAATCCGGTGCTATTGATGGCAACAAATTTAGCGATTGGATTGAGGAATTGTTGCGAACTCAAGGCCCGAATATCTTTCGGACAAAGGGCATTTTGAATGTCGCCGGAGACAACAAGCGATTTGTTTTTCAAGGAGTACACATGGTGTTCGATGGCCGACCGGATAGACCTTGGAAAGCTACCGAAACTCCGAAAAATGAGCTTGTATTCATCGGCCGCAACTTAAACGAAAATCAATTGCGAGAGGATTTTCGTAGATGTCTGGTTTAACTGACATCTTGAAGCATTTTTAATAAGCTTTTTAGGAACAGGCAAGATGCCTGTTCCACAAGATGAAAATTCATCTTTTGTGGGATGGAACAGGCAAGATGCCTGTTCCACAAGATGAAAATTCATCTTTTGTGGCACGGGCATCTTGCCCGTGGAAGGGAACAGGCAAGATGCCTGTTCCACAAGATGAAAATTCATCTTTTGTGGGATGGAACAGGCAAGATGCCTGTTCCAC
>NZ_JAUBTT010000077.1:3398-10042 GCF_036705125.1 Microcoleus sp. B7-D4 | reverse complement strand
TGTGGCACGGGCATCTTGCCCGTGGAAGGGAACAGGCAAGATGCCTGTTCCACAAGATGAAAATTCATCTTTTGTGGAAGGGAACAGGCAAGATGCCTGTTCCACAAGATGAAAATTCATTTCTTGTGGAACGGGCATCTTGCCCGTTCTTAAGAATAGTACAACATCTCAGATTCAATAAATATGGGTAGCAAAAAGACAAATAAAAGTGAACAAACCCTAGAAATTCATGCCGAAGCCATGCTGTCTGACTACATAACTGCTGTTACTTGGTCGCCGGATGGCAAAACTTTAGCAGTCTGTTCTGCGGCGGGGGAAGTGATGCTGGCGAAAGTAGGGGCAGTTAATGAATTGTCCTTGCAAACGCTACAAAGTGCTACGGAGAAATCAGCCGATTGCTTGTCTTTTTCCCGCGACAGTCAATTCCTAGCTGCTGGCGGACAAGATGGAAAAGTGCGAATTTGGCGCGTTAATTCTGGTGAATTAATTGCTGATTTGGATAACCAGCGCGTCTGGGTTGATAAGTTAGCTTGGAGTCCCAACTGCAACCAGTTAGCTTTCAGTATGGGCCGCTACGTTCAAGTCTGGAATGCTGAGGATAATGTTGTTGAAGTAACGCTGAATTTCGAGTCATCATCTATTCTCGATTTAGCATGGCATCCGATGGTTCAATATCTGGCAGTTAGCGGCTATCAAGGTGTCAAAGTTTGGCATGGTGAAGACTGGGACGAAGACCCGGAAATTTTATCAGTACCCTCTGCAACCGGTGCCGTTTCTTGGTCGCCACAAGGGGAATATTTAGCTTGCGGCAATATGGACAATACTCTAATTGTTAATGAATGGGGTAATTTTGAACCGTGGGTAATGCAGGGTTTTCCGGGGAAAGTTCGGCAGTTAGCTTGGTCGGATAAAACTAATTCCTTGGGGGCGCCTTTGTTAGCGGCTGCGAGTTCGGAAGGTATTTCAGTGTGGGAAAAACACGCTGATGAAAGTGTCGGTTGGGATTCTTGGGGGTTAGAAGTGCATGAAAATGTGGTAAATGCGATCGCCTTTCAACCTACCACATTTTTATTAGCTTCTGCCGCCGCAGACGGTCAAGTTTGTTTGTGGGAGGAAGCAGAACAATTGCTGCAAATTCTAGAAGGCGCAGAGGGCGGTTTTTCCTGTCTCGCATGGCATCCCGAAGGTCAGTTTCTCGCCGCTGGCGGCTGTGGAGGCGAATTGCTGGTTTGGTCATAAATCTATGGGCGGCAAAGGGTTCGGGCGGCGCTAAGTTCGCATAAGCACCCGTTTGACCAAAACATAAACAATTGAAAACTTTAGGACTTACCCACGGGTATCCAGAAACCGGGTTTTTCGAGGGTCTACTTCGTTGCAGACTGCATCGAGTAAAAAACCCGGTTTCTAAGCGTCGAAGTGCGTCCTGGAGTGTTATCCTCTCTTTCTTGTCAAAATCCCTTGACTGGGACTGAACAGCAAAGCTACTAAAAATAACCCAAAAACAACTAATACAATTGCCGCACCAGAGGGCATATTCCAATAATAGCTGAGATACATACCGCTCACGCTAGCTGTAATCCCAATAATAGCTCCTAATCCCATCATTAAATGTAGCTCTTTTACCAACAAATACGCCGTCATTCCCGGCCCGATTAATAGGGAAATTACTAACAGCGCCCCCACAGTTTGCAAACTCGCAACAATCGTCAGCGTAATCGCCGAAATCATCCCCAAATAAATCCCGTTTACAGCCAAACCGCCGGCTTGCGCTCCCAACGGGTCAAAAGTATAGAATAGCAGTTCTTTATAAAATATTTTAACCGTCGCCAAAATAATCAAAGTAATGACAAAAGTCTGTTGCACGTCAGCAGGCGCAACTGACAAGATATTGCCAAACAAAAACCCGTCTAAATCTAATTTGGTTGTCCGCAATAGGCTAATCAAGGTGACGCTAATTGCTAAGAATGTAGATAAAATTAATGCCATGATTGCATCAATTTTGAGGCGCGATTGGGACTGAATCCACGCCATAATCACGGCGCTGATAATTCCCGATATAAACGCGCCGATTGAAATATTGAAACCTAAAGAAAAAGCTACGGGCAATCCTGCTAATACTGAATGGGCAATCATGTCCACCATCATTCCCATTTGCTGTACAATTAAATAGGAACCAACAACGGCGCAGAGAATTCCTAGCAAAATGCCGACGGCGATCGCATTTCGCATGAACTCGAATTGTAGCGGCTCAATTAGTAGGTTTAACATTGAATTAGGTCAATAATAGGATTTTTTTAACTACAATCAATTGCACAGGCGGGACGCCCGTGCCACAGTCAATTAATTGCACAGGCAAGATGCCCGTGCCACAATTAATTGCACAGGCGGGACGCCCGTGCCACAATCAATTGCACAGGCGGGACGCCTGTGCCACAATCAATTTTAAAGATAAATCTTTTTTTGCTTACGCTGACACTAAACTTAAATCGTATCCATAGGCTTTTTGAATATTGGCTGCAGTGAGAACTTCTCGGCAGGAACCAGTTGCAATTAACTGCTTGTTGAGCAATAATAAATTGTCGTACTGTTTTAAAGTTTCGCCTAAATCGTGGCTGATTACTAGCAATGTTTTATTTTCTGCTTTTAGTTCGGCAAAAATATCGAAAATAATTTCTTCTGTGGCTTTGTCGATCGCGTTAAAAGGCTCGTCGAAGAAGAATAAATCGGCTTGTTGGGCGATCGACCTTGCTAAGAAAATCCGCTGCTGCTGTCCGCCAGACAGTTCGCCAATTTGCCGATCGCGCAAATCCCACATTCCCACCCGCAGCAAAGCAGCTTTGACCAATTCTTGCGACTGCTTCGAGGGGCTGCGAAACCAACCAGTCTGGACGGTTCGCGCCATCATTACCGCATTCCACACCGTAATCGGATAATCCCAGTCAATTTGCGATCGCTGCGGCACATAAGCCACCCGCGACAACTGTTCCTTCAGCAGTCGCCCCTGATATTTCACCAAACCCCGACAGGCCGGGATCAATCCCAGCATCGCTTTCACCATCGTGCTTTTCCCCGCGCCGTTGGGGCCGAACACACCGGTTAATTGCCCCGATTCTAAATGGAAATTGACGCTGTTGAGGGCCGCAATTCCTCGATAATTGACAGCTAAGTCTTGCACTTCTAGCATAATTAGAGATTTTGAGAACGATTCTTGTTCGTAGCTACTACAATAGGATAACTCAAAAAAGTAATAACGATTATCGTTCCAAAGGTGAAAATGTTAAAGAACTGGGCTGGAAAAAGCGGCAGATTGTGCGGTGTGGCTGTTTTGGCAATTGGCTGCGGGCTGGTTGGCTGCAGTGGAGGGCAGAACGCCAGCAATCCGGTGTCAGAGAGTCCGGCCGCGACTCAAACTCAAGCCAGTCCCGCCGCCAACTTGCCCAAAGTCGTCGCCACGACTGGCGTTATCTGCAACCTAACTAGAGAAATCGCTCAAAGTTCGATCGACACCACGTGTCTAATCAAGCCGGGAGACGACCCCCACGCCTATCAAACCAAGCCGGAAGACCGCAAAGCGATTGAAACGGGCAATCTGATTTTATACGGTGGCTACAACCACGAACCCAGCATCATTAAGTTAATTGAATCTAGCAGTAATTCCGCACCCAAAATTGCCGTCCACGAACTCGCCGTTCCCAAACCGCTGATGGGCAAAGACGACCACGAACACGGCGAAGAGAAAGCCCAAAACCAACCCCATGCAGAAGGCGAAAAAGTCCCTGACCCTCACGTTTGGCATAACCCTCAAAATGGCATCCGTATGGTAGAAACAATTCGGGATGAATTGATCAAAGTTTCCCCCACCAATGCTCAACTTTTTACAAAAAATGCAGCAAGCTTAACAGATGAGTTGCAAAAAATAGATACTTGGATAAAAGCTCAAATTGCGACTATTGCAGCAGAAAAACGCAAGTTAGTAACCACTCACGATGCTCTGAGTTACTATGCCGATGCTTACGGTTTGGAGATGGCTGGAGCTTTGCAGGGTGTGACGACTGAAGAACAGCCCACCGCCGCAAGAATTGCCGAATTATCCTCTGAAATTAAGACCGCAGGAGTGCCGACAATTTTTGCCGAAACTACAACTAATCCGAAGTTGATGGAGACTGTGGCGAGGGAGGCAAATGTCGAAATTTCGGACAAGGAACTTTACAGCGACGAGTTGGGCGGCCCCGGCACCGGTGCTGATACATATCAGGGAATGCTGAAAACTAATACTTGCGCGATTATTTCTGGCCTCGGTGGTAATTGTACTTCCTTTGCAGGAGAAACTGCACCAACTCCCAAACCATAGACTTTCTAAAGTTCGCCTAGCAAGCACCTTATATTTCAATAGGGTTCAGTTAAGCTTGATCCCCCCTAACCAAGGGCGGGCACGGGGGCACCGCCCCTACGAAGGGGGGGACAAGAACTTACTCAAAGTCAACCCCTACTCCCCTTCTTAAGGGGGATTTAGGGGGATCTCCGAGGAATAAATAGTTTTAACCCAAGCGTATTGCCTTACCTTTGCTGGGTACGCAGCAAAAAGCAGCGTTTGCAATCGCAGGGGTTTTCGATTGCAAACGCTGCGTTGACTGAGATGACTTTAAGGTGAATGTGGCTCCTCGGTACTGGGGGGTTTTTGGCCAATTCCCAATTGTTTCTTAGAGGATTTTAGGTCTTTCCAAAGCATCTTAATATCTTTATAGGCTTTCTCAGCGCTAATTTTCCCCCCTGTTTCCAGCGAGCAAATATAAGTTATTTTTTGAGCAAACTCCTGCAAGTTGGCATTAAACGCCAAGTTTTCTGGCGTGAAATCACCGTAGTAGCGATTGCGAGGATGTAAAAAATCTTCCCGCTCTTTCATTGCCCCCTCCTAATTAAACTTTTGGTATTCAACTTTTGGTTCGGTCTCTGCTGTTAATAGCACTATTTGTACTCAGTATCGCGGCGCTAACTTGCTTCTATTGTATTGCGTAAGTAGCAATTGTGCTTTTTCGCTCTGTATTTAGTCTATTAATGCAGTCTTAACCTTAAGTTAGCTTTATTTTAACTTTTCTTTAACCTAAAAGCAAAAAAATTGGGAAATGCGCGGTTCGCATCTCCCTTTAGAGATATTTGGCAGTGGGTGATTAACCTTTTCTGAAGCCGAATATTTATTTGTGGCACTCGCAGCCGGTGTGGCCGCAGCCTTGGCCGTTGGGGTGGCCGTCAGCGCAAGCACTGGAACAGTATGTTTTGCCGTCTTTTTCAATGGCTTCGCTGGGGCTGACCACGCACGAACATGAAGGACAGGCACATTTTGTTTGGGTGGCGGTAGTCATTTGAGCTTCTCCTGGTGGGGTTGTTTATCTCTACTAATATCTGAACACATATTCAGATATTAGTCAAGGGAATGTAAAAGTTTTGTTACAAAAGGTTTGTCGATCGCACTAAAATGAAAATCAGAATTAAAACAAGCCTTGAAAAGATGTCACCCAACTCTGCTGTTAATGGAGCGATAAGTCAGCCTTACCAACAAAACGATACACCAACGTGCGATCCATCGCACCTAGTTGACTGTTTGCGGGCCGGGGACATCCAAACACAGGTTCTCAACACCGCCAAAGCTCAGCGGATGGCTGAGTTTTTCAGTCTTTTGGGAGATGCGAACCGTCTGCGGCTGCTGTCGGTTTTGGCAAAACAAGAACTGTGCGTGTGTGACTTAGCTGCGGCGTTGAGTATGAGTGAGTCAGCAGTATCGCACCAGTTGCGGGCATTGCGGGCGATGCGGTTGGTAAGTTACCGCAAGGTTGGGAGACAAGTTTTTTATAGTTTACTCGATCGCCACGTTTTTGAACTTTACCAAGCAGTCGCCGAACACTTAGACGAAGAATAATCTTTTGGGCATTGGGCATTGGGCATGGGGCATTGGGCATTGGCCAAACAGGGCATCGGCCAAACAGGGCATTGGGCATTGGCCAAACAGGGCATTGGGCATTGGCCAAACAGGGCATTGGGCATTGGTAATGGATTTAAAATTCTGTAGGGGCGGGTTTTACCAATAATGTCGGCCTAATACCAATAATCTTGTAAACCCGCCCCCACCCAACTAGATATAGCGGTTCTCAAGCGTGGTGAGGTATGCCCTATGCCCTATGCCCTATGCCCTATGCCCATGAGTACCTCATCTTTCTGAGAAAGGCTATATCAATCTTGGACGGTGTGGCCCGTAGCAACAACCGCCTGTGTAATTGACTCTTCAGAAGCTTGAGCCTCAACCGTAACAGTCTTAGCTGCGACATCCACATTGACAGTAGCTTCGGAGTCAACAGTTTTGATGGCTTTGGTAATTGTATCACCGCAGCCGGAGCAGACGATCGAGGGAACGTTAAGTAGTATTGCCATAATAAAAGCCAAATATTGTAGATGACAGTATTGATTGTGCTTTTATTTTAATCTAATTTCGCTTTCCAAGCAAAAGTGCGTCCGCATAAATTCTGACTCTACAAAAGCCAAGTCCTGCGGCGCCGACTAATGACTAATGATATTATGTCCGAGCGAGCGATTAAAGGGGCGGGTTTTTGAGATTGTTAATTATTGGCAGATATTGTTGGTGAACCCGCCCC
>NZ_JAUBTT010000077.1:0-3298 GCF_036705125.1 Microcoleus sp. B7-D4 | reverse complement strand
CCGAGCGAGCGATTAAAGGGGCGGGTTTTTGAGATTGTTAATTATTGGCAGATATTGTTGGTGAACCCGCCCCTACCGTATTAAATGATATCATGTCCGAGCGAGCGATTAAAGGGGCGGGTTTTTGAGATTGTTAATTATTGGCAGATATTGTTGGTGAACCCGCCCCTACCGTATTAGGGGTAATCGACCGGACATAATATGACTAATGACTGATGACTAATAACTAATGACTAATGACTAATGACTAATGACTAATGACTAATGACTAATGACTTAGTATCTGGTATGCACCGGCCAACGGCGGCGGCTACAGGCCACAAACTCGCAACTAAATCTACCATATCTGCTAAAGAAAGAGCTTGCCGCGCATCAGAAACCGATTTTTCTGGTTGCGGGTGACACTCAATAATTAATCCGTCTGCACCGCAAGCAACCGCTGCTTTGGCTAGGGGTGCGACTAATTCTCGCTTGCCTACTGCGTGAGAAGGGTCTACTATTACTGGCAAATGAGTTAACTGTTTCAGTGCTACGACGGCACCTAAATCTAATACATTCCGGGTGTAATTGTCGAAGCTGCGGATGCCTCTTTCGCAGAGAACTACATGAGGATTTCCGTGACTGAGAATGTATTCGGCGGCCATCACAAATTCTTCGATTGTGGCTGATAAGCCGCGTTTTAGCAGGACTGGTTTTCCGGCTTGACCGATCGCCTTTAGTAACTCGAAGTTTTGCATATTCCGACTGCCTACTTGCAGCATATCAGCATAGGTGACTACTGGCTCGATTTGGGCGATCGACATTACCTCTGTCACTACGGGCAAACCGTAACGCCGGCTGACATCGGCTAAAATTTCGAGTCCCTCAATTCCCATGCCTTGGAAAGCATAGGGAGATGTGCGGGGTTTGTAGACTCCGCCTCGCAAAGCTTGTACGGAGGCGGCGGATAGTTGGCGGGCGACGGTTTCCATTTGTGCAGAACTTTCGACGGTACAGGGGCCGCCGATGATTAATAATTCTTGGCCGCCGACTGATACTGTTTCTGAGAGTTTGACAATTGTTTGGTGTTCGGGATGAGATTTGGTTACGAGTTTGGCTTCTAACATGAGGGAATTTTCCTGGGAAATTAAGTGGGTGGTTGACAACAAAAAACCCGGAACTTTTAGGAGTTCCGGGTTGGTGCGAAAAGACAGCGCGACAATTTACCCAGAACTTTTGTTGGGCCAAAAATAAAAGCTGTTGTACCAGTTAATGAATAATGTCATTGCTGTTTTCGCTTGTACTCGATTGGTTGTTGGGAAAAGAAGTAGAAAAAACAAAACCGCAGGTGTTAGTCTGCGGTTCGCCCGGATGTTCACAGTGAATTGTAAATTCACTCCGGGCGAACTTGGCTGTACCAAAAATAAAAATAGCTGTTGGCTGTGAACTTGGCTGTGAACATAGCTGAAGTGCTGCGATTTGTGGATTAAACACAATACTATTCGATAAGCTATCACAGACTGGTAGGAATGTCAAGCATTTTTTTGCAAAATGTATGGAAACGGCAATGGCGTTTAAGTCGGCGCGGTTGTCGTTTTTTGGCTATGTCTGTTATTATATCGACATAGGGACAAAACGACAAGTCCTTATATCGACAAACGACCCTATCCGATCGCGCGGCTGTGTGTCAGGCTAGACAGATAGACAAATCGATATAGCGATATGGAAACTTTGAGTACAAGTAAAACTGTGTCCGTAAAAATCTATCTACCTGAAGAGACAAGAGCCAAGTTCAAAGCATCTTGCGCCATGCGTAGCCTCAGCATGAATGAGGTTCTGTTGGAGTACATCGAAACTTGGCTACAGGAAAACGAACCCGTTTTAGAGCCAAAGCCCCAGCGCGTCAAGACGATCGCCAAAACAGAGGAAACAGACTGATGACCAAGAATTTCAAAGGTGGTAGCCGCCACGTGATTTATCCGTGGAATCAATCCAAAATCTCAAATCTCAAATCCTCAAGCCCCCGAATTTATCTCGCGCAAGTCAATCCAAAATCCAAAATCTAAAATCTAAAATCGAATGACCGATCGACTATATCGAATAAACGGCATCCTCGAACAAACCGCGAGGGACAAATGCTGAGAGATTCAGACAACCCAGAGAAATCTTGGGAGGATTTAGAAGCCGAACTGCTTCCTCACCGTCCTTTTTATGCCCCTGGCGAGACTGAAATTGAAAAAGACCTTTATGCTAAGCGACGATGTGCTCAGCATAAAATGAAGGCTGAAAAACGCCCCGATATTGCAGGCCGTTCTTATTACTACTGCACGGAGACAAATAATGATGACTAACTCGAATTACCGACTGCTACCTGCCAGAGATGAGTATGTCCAAGTGTCTATCTATCTCAATCGGGTACATTTGGACGGATATACGCCCGATCGCGCGATCGCACAATTGATCGAAATGGGTTATGCTCCTACTTTGCAATATCAGTGGAATCCAAAACGAAATGAGTTTGATTTATTTGCTCTGATTCACGATCGCCCGATCGCCGATTCACTGATGGATAAACAGGCTTGTGATGCTCTCTGGGCTGCTTTTAACCAATCTTCGCTTTACGTGATTGGTTGCGAGGCGGCGCAAAATTCTAACTGGCTAGCGGCACGCAGCTTTAATGATCCGCGCCGTCACGCTACGCCGGAGGAAATCGAGCCTCTGGAAGCAAATGCTACGGCCGCTGCTTAATATTTTAGTCCTGAGCGCAACTGGCACAAAAAAGGCACGTAGTTGCGCTTAAGCGCTCTTACTTAATATCTATGAAAGAGCGGTCTCTTGGCAACTATGTGCCTCAAAAATCTTTAACTATTGCACACTACGGATATTCGATCGCGCGATGGGGTTGGAGGACACGGTGCCGTGTCCAAACAATCTTCTTAAGGGGGATGCGAGGGGGATATGGTCTTGGCTATAAACCAATAGGGTTCAGTTAAGGAAAATTGTAGCGAAAATGTTGGGTTTCTATTTTGAGAAAAAGATTTGTAGGGGCGGGTTCACCAACAATCATCGTCAATAATCCACAATATCGTAAACCCGCCCCCACCCAACGGTAAATCGATCTATACGTTTGGAGGATGGGATGAAATCAAGGTTCATGTAGGTTATTGGTGGGGTGGGGCGGGTTTATTTAGATTGTTTGTATTTGTTAGATATTGTTGGTAACAACCGCCCCGACTATTTTTAGAAAAAGATTTGTAGGGGCGGGTTCACCAACAATCATCGTCAATAATCCACAATCTCGTAAACCCGCCCCCACCCA
>NZ_JAUBTT010000076.1:32244-43505 GCF_036705125.1 Microcoleus sp. B7-D4 | reverse complement strand
GTCCCGCCCGTCCTTTTTGGACGGGCGGGACGCCCATCCCACAAACTTGTGGAAGTTATTTAATTCTCATTCCTTAGAAAACGAGCAGTGTCCGGGATTTAACGGATGGATTTTGAGCAAAGAAGGGGAAGCATCCCCCTCTCCAAATATCTCAGTTTTTGCCTTCCTAGCTCCACATTCCTATACTTTGGGGGTCGCGGTCTGGATACCTAGAAATAGGAAAATGATTATTTATTTCTGTTGAGTCACATTGATTTAATGGCTCATCTATATCGGTTTGACTTGAGCTATCTACGGCATAGTTTTGCACGGTGTCCGATCTTTCGGCAGCGGCAGGAAGGGCTTTTTGTTCTTTGATTTCAGGTTCAAGCGGAATGAACTCCAGACGCATTCTAAGTTTTCCTTTAGTCCAGTCTTTGCCAGCACTTAATAGCTCGCAATCCAAGCCGTCTGAGAATAATTTTTCGTCTACCAATTTCGCCTGCATAATGGCCATAAATTCGCTGACTTTGAATGTACATTGATACATCAAAGCGCTGGTAGGGGCAGACACAACATCGTCTTCTTGGGGAAATATTGGGGATTCGTCCATATTAATTGTCCTTATTTTAATGAAGGAAGTTCGGCAACGGATTATGTAACGGATGTAACGGATGTAACGGATGTGAGGAAGACCGAAGTTATAAGAAGGAAGAGGGAGTTAATTATTAGAATCTCGCTGGTTGAGTAAGGTGGGAATTGCCCACCCTACAACCGGAGATGAGATTAATCCCGATTCTTTGACTTATCCTGTTCTTCTTTGGCTGATTGGTGGATTAGGAATTAGAAAAACCAACCGTAGGAATGCAAACCTTTGCCTAACAGATTAACGCCTAGATAGCAAATCCAAACTACCACAAAACCTGTGGCAGCTAAAATTGCTGGGCGTCTTCCCTGCCAGCCACGAGTAATGCGGGCGTGCAGGTAGGCAGCAAATACCAACCAAGTAATTAGCGCCCAAGTTTCTTTCGGGTCCCAACTCCAGTATGAGCCCCAAGCTTCGTTAGCCCAAACCGCACCGGCAATAATGCCAACTGTCAGTAAAGGGAATCCTAAACCGATGATGCGATAGCTAATGTTATCAAGAGTTTCTGCTAGATTCAAGCGCTGGGGCGAGAGAAGTTCTGCGGTTTGAGTTGGGGCGGTTGATGCGGTTTGAACGGTGGCTAATTCGAGCACTGCGGTGGTGCCTAAACCGTTATTGTTGGAGTTGAAAGAGGGTTCGCTGAAAACTAAGGCGCTGTCGGCGCTGGTTTCTGCAATTTGAGGTTCGGGGTTTTGAGGGCGTTGGAGGCGGTAGTTGCCGTTGCGGTTGCTGTTGGTGCCGAAAGAACTACCGGTGAGTTCGATTTTTTGGCCGCGGGTGACGATTAAAAAGGCGATCGCCAGTAGCGCTCCTACCATTAAAGTTGAGTAACTTAGCATCATGACGCTAACGTGCATCATCAGCCAGTTTGATTTGAGGGCGGGTACTAGGGGCTCTGCAGATTGCATGGTTGCCGGCAGAGTCAGGGCTGCAAAGGCGGATATTGCCATTGCTACGGGGGATGTCGCTACTCCTACTAAGCGGGAACGACTCATGTTTTCCGCGACTAGGTGGATGGCGGTGATTCCCCAAACTAGGAAAAATAGGGATTCGTAGAGATTGCTTAAGGGGAAGTAGCCGGCTTCTATCCATCGAGAACCGAGTAAAGCGGCGATGGATAGGTTGGCGACGCCCATTCCTGCGGTTCCTAGGGCCCCCAGGTAGGGAATGCCGGGGAATGCTGCGCCAACCCAGTAAATGAGCATTGTGGAGAACAAAACGGCAAAGGAGATGTTGTCCAGCCAGTTCTGGAGTACGACCAGATCCATAAAAATTACTCCGCTAGTGTTTTTACTTATTTTTGCTAACTAGATCGATCGTACTGGCGTTGGGCAGTTTTGGGTTTGAGATTTTGAATTTTTGTGGCAATTCTGAGTTTTTGGCGGTTGTTGAGGTACGGGCGGGCGATCGCGCGGACGCATCAAACAAGCTACTATTGACCCACCAGACGAGTGTAGCCCCGTCAAGTCACACTTGTTGATTCTGGCTGAGGGCTTGAGGTTGGAGGAGTTCCAAGTAAGGAAACACGGAATGCTGATGGGCGAAATTCGATCGCCGATTAACAAAATTAGGACTTACGCACGGGGGGCCAGAAACCGGGTTTTAGGAAAATCCTTCGTTTTTACCCAGAGATTAAGTAAAAAACCCCGTTTCTTGGTCGGGAGTGCGTCTAGGACTGAAAATATAGGATGTTTTTTGATCTGGGGCTATCTGGAATCCTTTAGAATTGATTGAGCTGATTACCCATTTGCTGTTTTTGCAACCAGCAAAAAAACGGAAGCCCCCGACAATCGTTGTGGATACTCCCCAAATTTTAGAGTAAAGCTCAACCTCCCAGATTTATCAAGGCGAGTCAAATCTAAAATCTAAAATCTAAAATCGACTGAGGGTTCGAGCAGTTGCATAGGTTAGAGGAGATGTTGGGTTAATGCGTCGAGATTCAATATTTTACAAGTTATTTCAAGAAGCTCCGACGCTGCTGTTTGAGCTATTGGAAGAGTCACCATCGAATGCGGAACAGTATCGATTTGACTCCGTGGCGGTGAAGGAACCGAAGTTTGAAATTGATGGGGTGTTTTTGCCACCGGATGCTGAGCCTGGAGTTGTATATTTCTGTGAGGTGCAGTTTCAGCGGGATGAATTGCTTTATGAGCGATTGTTTGGTGAGTCGTTTTTGTATTTTTATCGCAACCGTCAGCGATTTACAGATTGGGAAGCGGTGGTAATTTATCCTACTCGATCGACTGAACAATCAGAAACGCATCCGTATAGATCGCTCTTGAACTGCAATCAGGTGCATCGCGTATATTTGGATGAGTTGGGGGATATTGAACAGTTGCCGCTGGGGGTGGCGCTGATGGCTTTGACGACGATCGACGAAGCGAGTACGCCGGAAGTGGCGCGATTGTTGCTGGCGCGATCGCAGCGTGAGGAATCTGAGGCAGCGAGTCGCGCCATAATAGAGATGCTGACGACGATACTGGTTTACAAGTTTACAAGTTTGAACCGAAGGGAGGCAGAGGCGATGTTAGGGATTACGCTTGAGGAAACTCGGTTTTATCGGGAAGCTAAGGAAGAAGGCATCGAACAAGGCATTGAACAAGGCATTGTGCAAGGCATTGTGCAAGGCCGCGAACAAGAAGGAAGAGCCTTGATTTTACGTCAGTTAAATCGCCGTCTGTTAAATCGGCGAGTTGGAACATTACCGGAATCTATCACGACTAGAATTGCTGATTTGTCGATCGAGCAAATTGAAACTCTAGCAGAGGAATTGTTAGATTTTCAGTCGATCGAGGATTTAGAGGTTTGGCTGGAGAATTTGCCGCAGGGAGATTGAAACGAGGTTAGGAATTGCACTTGAGGGGGCGATCGCGCCATTTACGCGCACCAACACATCAAACGTACTCCCCCTCTACTTGCTGGGTTTTGGGGTTCTTTTGGTGCATCCGCCGTTGCTGAGAGGATGTTCAGGGTGCGATCGGGGATGATTCCGGCGGATTAGAAGCGGATTGATGATGGTAGAAGATGTTTTGGGCGATCGAACCCACAGACATATGTTAAATTAGACCTCTTGCAAAAAATAGCTAAGACGGGCTCTCCGGCCCATTCCACAAGAAAAGATGATTTTTGTGGGATGGGCCGGAGAGCCCGTCCTAAAATTTCATTAAAAGGACTTTTGCAAAAGGTCTATTTTCCTTTAGTTTCAGTCCCTCACAGTACCTCCGGCGAACGACTTCTTTTTAAAGCAATAGATAATTGCCTCAATCGTTCGCTAACTTCTAAATTCGATTCTTGTGACTTCAAGTTATCAGGTATTTCAGCAAACAGAAGTGGATTTCCCTGCAACCACTCATTGAGAGCAACGCCAGTCCAAGTACCTTCTTTGTCTCGGAAACTATCAACTAAACCCTTCAGTTCTTGAATACAGTATGACTCAAAACCAGCCGCACTGAAAATTGCATAAATTAAGTATTCTTCAAACGCACTAATATCATTTCCTACCTCAAAAACTACAGCTTCTTCTTGTGGCGATTTTATGTCCTTAGAAAAATCTCCCACTATTTGCGCTGCTACCCCAGCAATTTGTGTTGCTATTCCTGTAACTCCTAATACTTGTTGCCGAATCTCCGAATTAAATAGTAAATCTGAACCATATTTTACATATTTTTTGAGAACCCTAAATGCAGCTTCTTCCCCACTATAGTAGTTATCAATAATTTCAATATCTACCCCTAAACTTTTGATTATTTTATTTCGAGTATCACTATTAACTGGGCCGCGAATCAGCGCTTCAGCCACTGGACGTGCAAAGCGTAAAAATAATACGCTTAAGCTATTCTCTAGTTTTGCTAAAAAATATTCCTCTGAATTTTCAATGAGCCTGGGTTTTACTTGATTACTTTCCCATAATAAACTTGTCATATATTCAACTAATTTTAATGCTTCATCCTTAAGTTCTAAAGCAAGTTGATGAGCAATTGCAGAGAGAAGCTTACTAATATCACCGTACAAATCATCACGCCAAGCAAAATTGGCTTTCATGCGGTCAAACTCTGGATTGGAGTTAGCAAGAAAGATAGTATCTTTCTTTTTAAATGTTTCCTCCCTGAGTTTCTGCATTTCATTGTCAACGATTTGTAAATATCGTTGTCTAAATTTTTCTATTTGAGTGAATGACTTAGCATTAGAACTATCTAAGGATTTGTTTATAACAGAATATTCATAGTATTTTTGTAAATCAGCTTTGATTGTTTCCCATTTTTTATTCCACCATTCGGTAAAGAAAACCCGCCGATTATTTTCTTCAAATAGCTTGGCTTCTTCAGGATTTTCGGGATACTTTTTGCTGACTGTAATATAAATCTGTTCAGAATTGCTGAAAATTTTATTGATAGAAGCTTCGCATCTTTTTTTTAAAATCGAGACACGCTCACTGTTGATATAGTTAAATATTTTTTCCTTAATTTCGGGAATTCCAGTACCATTTTTATTCAGAGTTTCTTCATCGGTAATTCCAGTCAGTCTCTTCAACTGAGCTTCGATATTACTTGCATCCCCAATCTCTAACTTAGTCTGTTCTCCTGCTAAACCATTCAAAATTAGATAGGCTCCGGCTGAACCATATACAATGCGTTCAGGTGGAAGCTTTGCACGCCTTAACCAGTCTTGAGAAGCTTCTTCAATATGTGTTTTAAGCGCCTCTGCACTACCTAATGAATCAATCCGACTTAAAAATACAAAAAGCTTATCAGCAACGGTGACGTTTTTATCGCCAAGTTCGGTAAACTTGATTATTTCTAGTTCCTTTTCTCGGAGGCTAGTAAACCGCTGTACCAATATCACCGCATCACAGTCAGAGAGCATTGCTTGTGCT
This sequence comes from Microcoleus sp. B7-D4, assembly GCF_036705125.1. NCBI lineage: Bacteria > Bacillati > Cyanobacteriota > Cyanophyceae > Oscillatoriales > Microcoleaceae > Microcoleus > Microcoleus sp. B7-D4. Next base: position 38,007 of record NZ_JAUBTT010000076.1, on the reverse strand, counting down.
TCATCAACGTGCTTTGCTAAACCTGAATCTAAACCCGGAACATCATAAAAAACAATCCCTTCAGCCTGAGCAAGTTTGTTAGTATAAAGTCTCGCCTCTAAAACAGCGTGAGCATACTTTTCATCTGCTACATACTTCTTGAGTGGTTCTCTAATATCTTCGAGTCTAGTAAAGGGAAAAGTCAGATTACCTTCTCTTCTTACCTGTTGTAAGGTTATTTCGTTTGTTCGTATAGTATTTAGGTCTTCTTTCGCCCCTAGTTTCTCCAGCTCCTTGAGTAAGTTGATAAACTCTTCTTCGGTTCTCGCTTGTACTTCCAGCCTTTGTTCAGACTCGTTTTCAACTGAATAAATTTGTGTTGTGGTAAATGTGCATCTTCCTCCCTTTGCTGGAAGTAAATCACATTGCAACCAAGCATTAATAAAGGTGCTTTTTCCTGCTTTCTCTAACCCGACAACAGCGATGCGAAACTCGCGTTTTTTGAGTCTTTCAAGTTGGCGGCGTGCGGGTTGTGCTTCTTGTAATAGGATTTGTTTTAATTTTTCTGGAACTTCTGCTTGTGGTAAGTTAGCTAAATTAACCGCGTGTCTTTGGATGTTTAAAGCGTCGGTAAGACGGGTTTCATAGTAAGAAGATGCTGTTTTCCAATCCATTTTGTAGATACTCCTTAAATGCGGTTAAATTTTTCTAATCCAGATAAATTTTCAAGACAAGCTAATTGTTTAACAATACACTGAGCTTGAAGTGGTAGATTCGTCTTTAAATAGTAAGGAATCTTTTTATCAATCAGGTTTCGACCATCATTAATATTGATTCTGAGATAAACTTCTCTTCTACTATCAAGTTGAATAGACTCACCTGTTATTTTTAAATATTGCTCATTTGAGTCAGCAACTTTAACAGTAGTACATAAAAAGTAAGAGGCATTATCTATGAGGTATGTTAGCTCATCAACTTTTAAATTTGAACGGTTTATGAAATTGCTTGCTATAGATGCTGGAATAACAAGACATAAATCAGCAGGAATTGGAGGTGAAAAAATGGGTTGCTCTTTTATTTCTTGAACCGCCGATTTTATTTTATCCTGTTCCTTTTTATCAAGAGTTTGCTTATAAAAAAACAATCCAACGAATGTAAAAGCTGCTGCTACAAAAATCCACTCCATATTTCCTCCTTGAAAATTTTTTACCAGTTTTGCAGGTCGTTTTAATATTGGAATATTTCTTAAAATTGCATCCAACAAGTCATCAATAATTTTATGGTCTTCATCTTTATTAGCATGAGGTTTTATCCCAAAATAATCACATATTTTTCTTGTTTTTTCTTGTTCTAGTGATTGTTCTTCACCAAGTATCATCTGAATAGTCTCATATAAAAGACCTCTTTCAATCCCTTGTATTTGAGGATATATGTTATTACAAACTTGATCATATAGGCTTTTAGGATTTTCGGTTGCCACTAGATTTTAATGCTCCTCTTTTAAAACTTTTTCTAAGCTAGAAAATTCTTCTGCAAGGTTTTGAGCTTTTTGTTGAATAGGTTGCCAAACATTTTTTTGCTTTTCATAATCTAGAGTAATTTCTTGGTTAGCTTTATCAAGTCTGGTTTGATAACGGTCAATAATATCATTCTGAATTTTATCTACATTTTTTTTTAAACAATCAATTTGTTCTAGTAGCCAAGTTGCAATTTTGTTTACTATTTCTGCTTCTCCCTTTTTCGACTGAATAATCCAACCTGTTAGTAAATTTTCCACACTAGGTATTTCGGCATTATCACTAGAGCGTGTTTCATATTTCGTGTCATAAACAGTTTTTTTTGCTATCCATAATGTATACCAAATTCTTTCCTCTCTGGCAACCTGTACGGATTTTTGCCACGTTCCTTTGTTAATAGGAAAACCTGCTTCAAAACGAAAATTAAATGTAAGCTGACTATCAACTTTACTAAATTTAGATTCAGGGAATTTTATGGCTATATTAGGTGCAATATCATTTGCACCTTCTTCAATATAAGATAAGTGGCAATTGAAAAGTTCTACTACTGCCTGATACATTCTATTTAATTCTTGGTTAGAAATTTGCTTTAACACATCCTCCATTACAATATTCAAATGAATAGCTAGTTCATTTAATTCTTCATTTATTTGTTTAAGTTGATTCTTCTCAGAATCAGTTTTTGCTTCCATTATTTTACCTTCTTTAGCTACAGAAGCAGTATAGCCTAAGTTTACAAGTCTGTTTAAGTTTCTTCCTAGCAAATTGACATTTAAAAGATTTGCTTTTTTTAAATTTGTACTGTCTAAGTCTACCTTTCCAGTTTCTAAAGACTTTGCTACTGCTTCTAATACTTGTTTAATTCCTTGACCTAATTCCCGTCTCCATCCATAAAGAGGATATAATTTTTCTCCTAATAGATTATAAGGTTCTACATTCTTAAGTTCTAAAATTGTTGATTCAAGATATAGGACAGGATCATCTTCTGACTGTTCTGCTATAACTTGTTTAATCTTTGTATCTATTCTTTCAAAGGGATCTCTTAAGTTTGTATCGCTTCTTTGTAAGAAACGCTCAATTAATAATCTAATTCGTGAGATATTTTCGCATTCCTGTTGGTAGTGTTCTTCTGAACTGCTAAGAATGGCCGTGGTTGTTTGTACGGCCCACTCTGCTACAGCATTTCCAGCAGCTACATTAAAACGTTCTATAGCTTGCGGTATTACTAACTGTGGGAAGTGTTGAGTAATATGTTCCTTTAAGTGCTGCTGAAACTCTTCTGCATAAGATTTTTTCCATAATGCTTCAGCAACTCGGTTTCGGTCGTGTCTAGACCATTTTTGTACGTTACGTGGCAGGTCTTCTAATATATCTTCATCAATTAATCCATTGAAATTGTTATCCGCTTTTTTACACGCATCAACACTGAATATCTCATCATAATTTTGGATCTGAAGAGCCAGTAAAGCTGGCCATGTACTAAGTTTGACAACCTGCAACTTCTCAATATCTTCTGTATATTCTTTTAATTGGTCAGTCAATTCACTTTTAATACTGCAGATAGCATTTTCAAAAAAGCGATTTTCTGTGTCAGGCCAATTTCTATCGGCTCGAAAAACGTCAATCCGATTCAGAGTAAAGAGCATACGTGCAGGGGAACCCCCTAAATCTTTTACCTGCTGTACAACTTCTTGCAGTAAACTTTTTACTTTATGTGCATCGGTTTCTGCACTATTGTATGTGACTATGCACAAGGCCTCTCGGCACTGTTTAATAACATCTGCGTTACCTCGATCGCCCACATAGGCCAAACCAGGTAAATCAAGAATTTTTACCCTTGTTCCTTGTGGTAGTTCCAGTTGAGACTCTTTGACAAGCCTGAAAGGGTAAAATATTGTAGATTGTGGGCAAGCTAAATTCGGTTGTTTTTCTCTGTTTTCGATATAACTTATCATTACTTGGTATAAGCGCTGATAAATTTTTTCGTCTCTGATACCTCTCCACTCTCCACATTCCCACAATGCTCCTGGTGTTTCATGGATTATTAGAGACTTTTCCTTGCTATATTCGATAGTGACTGCCCCTGCGCTCATTTCACTTACGGCTACGGGGACAATTTCGGCTCCACATAACAAATTTACCAAAGTGCTTTTCCCGCTACTGGTGGTTCCTGTAGTCGCCAGAGTCAGAGTCGGATTACGAAGTTGATCAACCAGAGTGCTTAAAGCCTCGTCTAATTTACGAGAAAGTTTTTGTATTTCAGGCTGATATGTATCTGGTAAATGTTCGGAAATTTCTGTAGAAAAATTATTCCAGGATTTAGCAAGCTGTTGAGCTTTGAATTCTACTTCGTCAAAAACTTTGTATAATTGTTTACTCATGTGTTAAATACTGGTGTTGATAGTGAATATGTATTCTAGTTAACATATTTGAGTCGCAAGTCATAGAGGGCTGACAGCAGCACTGTTTAATTATGACTCTAGGTATAATACTATAACCTGTCAAGAGGCGATCGCACTTTCTTTATTTAAATAAAGTTACAAACAGGCTCTTCATATTTTTGCAGGTCTTCAATTAGATTATCAGCGGGCGTTGCTGAATCCAGGTCTGAAACGATCGCACACACGCCGAAGGAGCACTCTAAATTGCGATCGATTATACCCATATTCCCCAACCCCGCTGATCGAAATCTCGCACAATTAGCCAACAATCGATCGACTAAAACAAACCTTATTACCAAGGATTGCCAATCATTCTAAAAGCAGACCAATAATAAGGATGAGAGAAATTCTGAGTCGTCGTGTTTGCCAATTCCGGGGGTAACGGCAGATTGCCAACAGAAGTGTGCAGCATCCCCCCTTCAATTCGCACTTCTCCCCGCAACATCGCTAATTGCGCTTGCCGCAGTGCTTCTGTTTTAATCGGAGCAGTTTTTAACTGCCCGTAAAACTCCGTCATCAACCCCAAACTGCCCTCGTCGCTGACATACCAAAGAGTCGCCATAGCCGATTTAACCCCGGCTTGCACGGCTAACCCGCCAAAGCCCAACTCGGCCTCTCGATCGCCCACAGCAGTCTTGCAAGCACTCAAAACTAACATTTCAACTTGCGGGCTGTGCCAATTCATTTGCCGCAACTGATCCAAACGCAATTTAGTATCCCACAACTGAATAAAGGATTGGCTGGGCTCTCCAGCTCGAAATTCGGCGTGGGTAGCCAAGTGAATCATCCCAAAAGGATACTGCTGGCGCTGCGATTTCAAATTAGCCAGGGTGAAAGCTTCGTTCAAGAAAGACTTGCCCGGCCACTGCTGCGGCGTGATTGTCGATACTTCTAGTTCCACCGCAGGCAAAGGACTCATCTCTGGAAATTGCGACGCCCCCATTGCCAGAACTTGGGTATTTTTAAAATTGGTGGCGCTGGTATCCGTCAAACTCAGACTTGGCATCGATCCAACACTGTAACGCTCTACCAGAAAGCCTTTGCCGTCGTGCAGGGCGCTCATCGGTATCGATCGCAACCCCATATCTGAGATAAAAGATAAATTCTCAATGCCTTTGGCTTGCAACTCTGCTTCGAGCGGCGCTACTATCCACTTGTAGAGCTGCTGAGCCAAGGGCAAATAACTTTTTGTGTTGCGCTTTACCGGATTAGTCAGTTCAGCCCGAAATCTCTCCATAGCTTGCATTACCTGGGCGCGAGAGGTTCCAGAGATGCGCTGGCGAACGGGTACGCCTTCCGGGGCGATCACCATCATTTCCAGTTCGTCAGAGGCTTGAATTTGCTGTTCTACGCGCAAGATGGGGGAACTGCTGTAAGGCCGATCGACTGTAGAACCCCTGGGTACAAAGCTGATATAAATGAGAGCTGGTTTGATGCCTGTGGCTTGTTGGACACTGCGAAGGGTAATTTGGGCATCTTCTAGGGTGGCGAGCGCAGTTGTTGATGGCAAATTTAGGTAATCGACAAACTCGCTGGTAAATCTCTCCTCCACGGGAAAAATAACAGCGCCGAGGTTAGGTGGCAACTTGGAAGCGTCAAGATTCGCAGACGCGGGAGGTGAATTGCGCTGTTGCAAGGAATTAGATATCTGGTTTTGCTCTTGCAAGCTGGGCGAAAATAAAGGATTTGTGCTAGGCGGCTGGTTGGCTGCGAGTTCCGGTATCGGTGCGAGATTTATCGGCGCAGCAGCAGGCGCAACCACTGGATTGGGAGTAATTGTGGGTGCGATCGGCAAAACATTGGGTACCGGCGCTGGATTTGGAGTA
>NZ_JAUBTT010000076.1:0-32144 GCF_036705125.1 Microcoleus sp. B7-D4 | reverse complement strand
ATTGTGGGTGCGATCGGCAAAACATTGGGTACCGGCGCTGGAGTGGGAGTAATTGTGGGTGCGATCGGCAAAACATTGGGTACCGGCGCTGGAGTGGGAGTAATTGTGGGTGCGATCGGCAAAACATTCGGTACCGACGCTGGTACCGACGCTGGTGCTGGTGCTGGCGCTGGTGCGGGCGCTGGTGCTGGTGCTGGTGCTGGTGCTGGTGCTGGCGCTGGTGCGGGCGCTGGTGCTGGCGCTGGTGCTGGTGCTGGTGCTGGTGCCGGGGCTGGTGCGGGTGCGGGTGCTGGTGCTGGTGCCGGGGCTGGTGCCGGGGCTGGTGTTTGTAAAGGTGCGGGTGCGGGTGCGGGTGCTGGTGCTGGTGCCGGGGCTGGTGCCGGGGCTGGTGCCGGGGCGGGTGCCGGGGCGGGTGCGGGTGCTGGCGCTGGTGCGGGTGCGGGTGCTGGTGCTGGTGCTGGTGCTGGTGCTGGTGCTGGTGCCGGTGCCGGGGCGGGTGCCGGGGCGGGTGCAGGCGTTAGTGTTTGTAAAGGTGCGGGTGCAGGTGCGGGTGCAGGTGCTGGTGCAGGTGCTGGTGCAGGTGCTGGTGTCGGTGCGGGTGTTGGTGCTGGTGTTGGTGCGGGTGTTGGTGCTGGTGTTGGTGCTGGTGTTGGTGCTGGTGTTGGTGCTGGTGTCGGTGCGGGTGTCGGTGCGGGTGTCGGCGCGGGTGTCGGCGCTGGGGCCGGCGCTGGGGTCGGTGCTGGTGTCGGCGCTGGTGTGGGTGCTGGTGTCGGCGCTGGTGTTGGTGTCGCTGCAGGTGCTGGGGTTGGTGTCGCTGCGGGTGCTGGTGTTGGTGTCGCTGCGGGTGCTGGTGTTGGTGTCGCTGCTGGTGCTGGTGTCGGTGTCGCTGCTGGTGTCGGTGCGGGTGCTGGCGATACTGAAGAAGCCGTAATGTTAATTTGGGTCGGCTGTACTATCTGAGGATCGGGGCTGAAATAACTTCCCTGTGTAATAACATTTTCCTTCTTTGGACCCCCAGTGGCAATGCTGCCAGCAGTACCGTTGAGTTTGTTATAGTCGGGCCCGACGCTGAAAGGAGTGTTCGAGGCTTCGCCACCACCGTAGCCAATGGTGATATTTCCACCATTAGCGCTACCAGTAGTGGATGCGGAAATGCTGCAAGGTTGCGACAAGCAGTTGTTATCGTTTGTGAAAGTGCCTGTCGCTCGGAAATTATCGCCGGCTGTAATGTAAATCTCTCCTCCGCCCGTTCGGCCTTCGGTGTTGATATGGGTTACTTGTATGTCGTTGCGCGCGTTGAGGGTGACTGCGCCGCCTTGTTTTTCCTCGGAGTTGGCGTCTATGAACCCTGTTTGAATGCTGCTTGAGGGTGCTGCAATACTAACGTCTCCGGCGTTGCTCGTTTTGTCGATCGATCCTGCGTTGATATTGCCTGTTTCTACTTTTCCTGTACGGCTGGTGACGGTGATGTTGCCGCCTGCGGTGGTGTCGGAGTGGGAGTCGAGATCCGCAGTCCTAATGTCGCCACCAGCTTCTAGGGCGATGGGGCCGCCTTGGGAACTTGTCAGGTTTCCGCTGGCTGCAATGGTGTTGGCTGCTTGAATTTCGATCGCCCCAGCGTTTGCATCTTTTACTGCAACGTCCCCCGCAGCTACTGCTCGGTTAGACGCCGTGAGTACCACTTCACCGCTGGCATTGACGCTGAGGCCTGTAGCGTTCGTTTCACCGATGCCTGTGAGCAGTTCGGGCAAGGTTGCGATCGAGAATGTCGAAGCTGTGCTGGATGTTTCTGTGGTGCTAGTCGCTGAGGGCGGCTCGATTTCCAAACTCAGCAAATTGCCTCGCTGGCGGATCTGCACTAAATTTGTCCCCAAAACTGATGCTACGGTAATTTGACCGCCTGGGGCAGAAACGCTGCCGGTGCTGACAACGGTGCCGCCGAGCAAGGTTAAGTTCTGCCCTGACTTGACGGCTAAGTCTGCCGTGCTGATAATTGCCCCTGCTCGATCGGCCCCAAAAGCAAAGGAATTGGGCGCGCCTGTCAGAGATGTGTAGGTGCTACTACCGACAGCGTTAAACGAGTTTGAACCAAATCCAATAGCGGTGGCGGTGGTTGCTGTGAAAGAAGCCGGCACGTTTAAGCTGGCACTGTTGCCAAATATGATGCCGGATGGATTCATCAGAAACAAGTTAGAATTGCCGCCGGTTACTTGAATTAAGCCGTTAATAATCGACGGGTTGCCGCCGCCTATGCCCGCTAAAATGTTGCGAATGTTGGGGTTTGATATAAAGTTGGCAATCTGATTTTCCGACAAGCCGAATTCTTTAAAGCTGTGGAAAAGATTTTGTCGATCGCTCGATAATTGTCCGCCTTGAATATCGAAGCGAGTTGGCTGCCCAGGAGTTCCGTTTTGGGCTGCGGGAGTGACGGTAGTGCCTGTTGCGTTCGCCGCTGGAACAATTGTTTGACCTTCTGCTTTGGCTTGCACAAAGTAAAGATTTATTAAGACTATTTGCAGAGCAAGTGTCAGTTTGCTTATTCTTACTTTTGAGAGGAATTTCGACGTTTTTTGAATATTTTTGATGGTTTTCATAGGTTTTTAATGGGTAAAATATATATAGTCTTTCTCAGTAACATGAGGTGCTCATAGGACAGAGGGCATAGGGCATAGGGCATAGGGCATAGGGCATAGGACTAACCCATACCTCACTACGCTTGAGAACCGCTATAAATCACAGAAATTAAATAAAGAAACCGGCTTTGTAGAAAAAACTTGGTTGACGGCTGTGTCACTAAAGATTTGCACATCTGTGCTGTGTCTGGTCAATTTCGTAGAAGATTGGAAATCTACCCCTCATTTTCAGAGGTGGTATTTTTGAGCTATTCTGTCAGTCTTATTGCTAAGTAAGGTTTGCCTGGTAAATGTTCACGTTCCCTTGTTAGGAAAGCGACACGCTTGGCTATAAACCTGTTCACTCGTTCATTAATCGCCTTCGACAGTGCATAATGCTGGCGTTTACATCACGGTGTTATGACCAGATGAACGTAGTCAGTTAAGACGCTTGACTGCACGTTCCGATGTTGTACAGGTGCTGACTAGGAAGGCCAATATCTGCATAGGTTTTTCGGAACGGTTGAAGACGCTATCTTTATGAAGCAACCGGGTTTCTGACTGCAAGTGCATTCAGGAGTCAATGGGTAGAAATGGCCTTTGCTTTGGCAATTTTCTCAGCGTATCTTTTCCACAATCTAAATATAACTCGAAATGCCTAGGCTCTGTATCTTCCCCATGACATATTAATAAAACATAACAAAAACGGCCTTTCTAGAGGCTCTCCGACGCCTATAAACCCGTTTTTTTAACTATTATTCATAGTCTGAAGGAAGTATAGGGGTTCAAAAACTAGGTTTCTGCGTCCAATACTGACCCGGAAACATCCCCAAATATTTTATAGAAAACAAAAAATACTCGACACTTGCCGAAACTTAAAATTAGGGAAAGAAGAAATGAGAAGGAGTCAAGGGATTTTAGATTTTAGATTTTAGATTTTAGATTTAAGCATTTACCCCACGGATAAATTCGGGGGGCAAGTTTCATCGGATACAGGTTTTTTATTTCACCGGTCCTGAGTCTGCGAAGGAATGAATCCGGGGGCTTGTATCGTGGATGCTTGATTGTCAGAAGACAGAATTCTGAATTCCCAATACCCCATGCCTGAAGTGATGGTTAACGGTCACGGAAAGAATTTTTTGTGATCCACGATTAAAATCGGGGGCTTGAAACCTCGATTCTCCATCCTGTCGCACAGAATCCCTTCTGGATTCTGGCTGTTTAATTCTGAATTCTTCTTCAGTAATATCATGTCCGATCGATCGCCCATAATACAATTGCCGGGGCGGGTTTGTGAGATTGTCCCTTTTTGGCAAATATTATTGGTGAACCCGCCCCTACAGGAATCAGGGTAATCGACCGGACATGATATAAGTCAAATTGTTAGGGTGTTCAAAAACCCGGTTTATTTAAATAAAAAACCGGGTTTTTTGGTTTTTTTGTGTGAGGTTTTGTGAAGGAAAACTACTTAAATCCGGCTCAATTTCCCTCTTATAATCAACTCCACTATTGCCGATTGCGATCGCCTGCTTTTGGGTTTTAATCGATCGCCCTGTGGGTGTTTAAGGGGGTGTGCAGGCGGATTTGTGGAAGGATTTAAGAGTTAATTGGGTGAAGTTTGGACAGTGGGCGAGGGACTGGGTGAAGCAGGGCGCGGTGAAGCAGGGCGCGGTGAAGGCTTTGCAGAAGGACTGGATTGGGTGGATTTTTTGAGACCGACAAAAGCGTCATAACGGGTGGTACGATCGCCAATGACGGCCGCTGTAACGCCGATCGACCGCGTGGCGTCAATCCACATTTTTTGGCTGGGAGGAAACTCCGGCAAAGCTAGGTTTTTCGGGTTAAACGCACTCTCGGTGTCAATGAAGAAATTGCCGTTGTGGGGTTTAAGTTCCGATCGGACTGTTTTCTGGAACAGTTCGCTGCTTAAAAGCGGACTTTTCGGTTCCGGCACGATCGCATCAACCACTGGAGCTCCTACTGTCATAAACGCTACATCGTTCATCCAGCCGCGAGTTACCGTAATCCCTCCAAACGGCGATGTCCATTTAATCGCCGATTTGCCGCCGACTTGAATTTCCTCCACTCTAAACCCTTTAGTTTTCATCGTTTCATCAAGCTGTTTCAGAGATTTGTTGGCAGCGCCCTGGTTGTTTGTTTCCACCATAAATACAAATCCGGCAGCAAATTTGTCTCTGGGATTCTGGGCGGGGGCTGGTATTAATGATAGAGAAAATTCTCCCGCCATCCAGTTCATCAAGTCTTTATCTAAATCCAGGCCGGTAGTGGATTTTAAACCTGTGCGTAAAACTTGGGGATTAATCGGGGAAATCGGGTTGGCATCGGCTCCTAATACGTAGTCTTGCCACAAACGCTGCAAGTTGCCACCGGATACCATCATTATTGTATTGCTGGGCAGGCGGTTAACCATTTTTAGAGCATTGTTTTCTACTGCTATCCTCCTGGTAGAATCGGGTTTTAGCCAAGAGACAGATTTGAAGGCAATTCCTTCTACATCCAGCGTCGCTGTGGTGGCAAATCCTTGATTTTGTTGCAGTTTTTCCAGGCTTTCGGGCGAAATTTCACGGGCTGAGTTGGCGGCGGCATAGGCGGCGGCAACGGGCATATTGACGTAGATTTGACCGAAGGCACCCGGACTTTTTATTTTGTCTATGGCGTCTGCATAGCCTGGGGTTTTGGCTAGCGAAGGTTCGCCTTTGTAGGTGTCGATTATTCTGTCTGTAGCGCTAGGATCTGTGGTGACTGCTAGATAGTTTGTGCCGAGTACCGCGACTGAAAAATTGCGATCGGGTACGCCTTGAGTTTCTGTGACTTGCACGCCTTTATAATTACGCTCAACTATTTTTCCTTGGCTCAGAGGCCTGGGTTTTGCTAATAATTCTTTGGCTTTGACCGGGTTGGCAATTGGCAGGATAATTGCCACTGACTGTTGAATTGGCGGAGACGGGGGCGCATTGGGTGCGGGCGAGGGGGCTGGTATAGCTATTTTGTTGCGGAGAAAGGCTACCATTGCTGTGTTACCCACCCAGGGTTGAATGTCTTGCTGGTAGGCGTAGCCGTTGCTGGTGAGGAGGCGATCGCGCATTTCAGTTAAAAACCTCTCAAACGAAGCTTTTGACTCCGGCGTGCCAAACTCTCGCAGTCTATTCCACTGCGCTTCATCGGTGGTGATGGATAGGGCCATCATCGTATCTTGGGGGACAACCGTTGCCCCCGGCGGCAAATCTTTGGCGGGCCCACGGGAAATGACGAGGTAGTAGGTGACAAAGCCTAAACCGATCAGAAGTGTGGCGGCTCCGATCGTAAACAGCAGGGAAGATTTATCTTTCTTAAACATTATTCGTAAGGTTCGGGTGCTCGCAACATCATAAATTATATTGGGGATGCGGCATGGGGGATGGGGCATGGGGGATGGGGCATGGGCCAAACAGGGCATTGGTAATTTGTTGTTTTTTATTTGTTATTAGAAAAACTACTAACCAGTAACCACTAACCACTAATCACTATAGTCCTAGATACGGAAACCGTTTTTTTACTAAATAGTGCATTTTTGCCTTTAATACTGGTGAAAAACCCGGTTTATTTCGTATTTACGCGAAGTCCTACACTAACTATCCCCAAGGCCCGATGCCCCATGCCCCATGCCCCATGCCCAATTCCCAATTCCCTGATGTTAGTTTCTGGCCTTAAAGTCTTTAAAGATAGTTTGAAACGAGTACATCAGTCGATGGACATCGTTTGTGGCTCTCGGAAAAATGTTTAGTTCCCATTTTTTGCGAGCGGTAGTTAGCAGTTTTGCTACGGGTTGGGAGTAACTGTTAGAAATGAAATAGCTGCCGCCTTCGTAGCGAATGTCTGACGCTAAGCCGATAAAAGCACCAGCCATTTCTAGTTTAAGTTCTGAGGTGCTGTGCTGAGAGTTTACTGCTAAAATTACCTGCGAGTGTCGGGGTTCGCGGTTGAGCAAGCGGCAGATATTTGCTTCTTTTTGGTACAAAATTAAAACGTTGCAGTTGTGCAGAACTCCGGCTCTACCTTGGACTTTTACTCCTAGGTGAACTTCCAGGGCTGGTTTGTCGGGAAATTCCACAACAGCATGAGTATAGGGATGTGCACTTCCGTGGATTTTCCCCGCCGTTTTTCTAAATGTTAAATATTTCGGTGTTTCGTCGTCTAAAACATTGTTGTAATAAATAGTCCCGCCTTCATTAGCAACTGCTTTTAGCAGAATAGTGAAGAGGTAAGTGTCAAAAATTCTGGCTTGTTCTGCCGCTGTGTTAAAATCGGGATCGATCGAGCTTTTTAATTTGCTTTTTATTTCGGAATTGATGGCGTAGTTGCTCGGCCCGGAAGGCAGTTTTTCGAGCAAGTGCTTGAGGGCGATCGCCTGTTTGTGACGGGGGGCTGTGACGCTGGAGGTAAACTCGATTGTTTTGGCAGTTTCGGCACCTGAATTGGCAAAGGTAATTTTTGTGCCGAGGGGAGAGGTTTCTGATTCTACTTTCAAGAAATAAGCAATTTCGTCTTCCATTTCGGAAGTGTTAACCGTCGCTTGTTCGACAGCATTAATTAACAGCAAAAGTTGTTCTTTTGCGGTATAATCTTCTATCTTGAGCAGAGGTGTTTTTCTTTTGAGCGATCGCTCTTCAATTACTTTGCCTATCTCTACAGTATCGGCTACTTGTTGAACTACCCAACCCAAATTAAACTCATCCAGAATTGCCGCCAGTTCTTGATAGAGTTTGGCGTACTCGATCTCGTCCATAATTGTTTCTGCGCTGCACACTATTTTGATTATACAAGATAGTTTGATTTTTTGGTCAATGCCCTGTATTTGTCGATCGACTAAGTAAAAACACCCAACTGCTTTCCCACCTTGGGGCGGGGGTTGCCTTCTTCCTTCTCTCGTAGATAACTAAAGGCTTCTTGCTTCTTCCTTCTTGCTTCTTCCTTCTTCCTTCGATAGAGAGTAAGCTATTCTACGACATTCTGTAGCGATCGAACTATGGCAACTATCAACGACAACTACCTCAAACTCAAAGCTGGCTACCTGTTTCCCGAAATTGGGCGCAGGGTGAAAGCCTATGCAGAGGCGAATCCCCAAGCGCCCATCATCCGGCTGGGGATTGGCGACGTAACGGAACCACTACCGGCTGCTTGTCGGGAGGCGATGGTGAAGGCGGTGGAAGACATGGGCTCGCGGGATACCTTTAAAGGATACGGCCCGGAACAAGGTTATGAGTGGCTGCGGGAGAAAATTGCCGAGCACGATTTCAAGTCGCGGGGATGCGATGTTGATGCTTCGGAAATCTTTATTTCTGATGGTTCTAAGTGCGATTGTGGCAATATTCTCGATATCTTTGGCAACAATAACACGATCGCAGTTACCGATCCAGTTTATCCGGTGTATGTAGACACTAACGTGATGGCTGGCCACACGGGAGATGCGAACGAAAATGGCGAATACGGCGGCTTAGTTTACCTGCCAATTACAGCGGAAAACAATTTTACTGCGGAAATTCCCACCGACAAAAAAGTCGATTTAATTTACTTGTGTTTTCCGAATAACCCGACGGGGGCAACTGCAACTAAGGAACACTTGCAAGCTTGGGTAAATTATGCTAAAGCTAACGGTTCGATTATTTTCTTCGATGCGGCCTACGAAGCCTATATTACCGATCCGAGTTTACCGCATTCTATCTACGAAATTGAAGGGGCGCGGGATTGTGCGATCGAATTTCGTTCTTTTTCCAAAAATGCTGGTTTTACGGGTACTCGCTGCGCGTTAACAGTTGTACCGAAGACTTTGACTGGAAAAGCAGCAGATGGTTCCGATGTCGAAATTTGGAAATTGTGGAACCGCCGCCAATCTACTAAGTTTAACGGTGTTTCTTACATCGTGCAGCGCGGTGCTGAGGCGGTTTATTCGGAGGCTGGCAAGGCACAAATTCAGGCTTTAGTCAATTTTTACATGGAAAATGCTGCGATTATTCGCGAGAAATTGACAGCAGCGGGAATAGAGGTTTTTGGTGGGGAAAATGCACCTTATGTGTGGGTGAAAACGCCTGACGGTTTGTCGAGTTGGGATTTCTTTCAGAAGTTGCTGGAAACTTGCAATGTGGTGGGAACTCCGGGTTCTGGTTTTGGTGCCGCGGGTGAGGGTTATTTCCGCATTTCGGCGTTTAATAGTCGGGAGAATGTGGAGGAAGCGATGAGACGAATTGTGGAGAAGTTTAAGGTGTAAAAGGGCGAGAGATAAATCTTTTTGGGGCCGGGTTCTTCGGCCCACCCCACAAGAAAATTGATCTCTTCTGGAACAGGCATCTTGCCTGTTCATGCAAATGCTGAAAAATGTGAGTTATAATCAGCTTACTGCCGAATTTTCAGGCAGCCACTCCACAAATTCCTCGAAGTTTACGAGCTTGGGTAAAGTTAGAGTTATAGGTTTTCAGAATTACTGATAATATAAATTATATCTCTATCCATCTGCGTTTATCTGCGTGCATCTGCGGTTACAAACTCCCAATCTGCCAGTAGTGCCAGATTCAGACAATTTAAAATACTGGATTTAATCGGGCGCTTTTCATCCCAAAATACGATCGCTGAATAAAAGTTAATCGCTGCCGGTGAATTCAAAAGCTCAAAAGTTTGACGCGCAACTCCCTCGTCGTCAAAGCCGAGAAAGTAAACAGTATCATCAAAAACCACAGGTTTCTCAGCTATTTCACCGATCAACCTAAAATCCAGTTTTTTATAAAGCCCGCAAATCGCAATTTTCCAAAGTTTGAAGGTATAATCGCCAACTCCAAAAATCGAAAATCGAGGGTTGTTTTGATAAATTTTGCTTTTTCGATTATCTAAATATTGCCCGCAATCCTCCAGATAGCGCCCGGTTTTAGGAGCTATTTTTTTGATATTTTCAGTTGACTCCCCGATAAATTTTTGAGTAATGAGCATATATCGATCGGTAGCATTAATTCGATTTTGAGCAACACCAGAGCCTTTGATTAGCGGAAACAGATAAGTGTCCTCAATATCGACAACTTCTCCGAATGTATTTACAAAATAATTGTCTATTTTGCGAAACTCCATCACGTTAGAACAGTCGTGCTTTACACCAGATCGCCATTTTGTCCCTGAATTCACAGCATATAAATTACTCAATTTACTGAAAGAATTTATATCCTTAACCAAGAGATTGTTGTGATATCCAATTCGGTGACAGTCTGAAGTTTCTAAACTGCTAAATACATCGCAGAAGTAGTTTCGCGAATGAGCATCAAATTTGCAGACTAACAAACAAGCATCAACATTTGCATCAAAATATTTTTTAGCATCTATTTTGTAAGTTGCACAGTCAGCGAGATTGAGTTTTTGAGAGTGAAGGTAATTCAATAACTTTCTAGCAGTCGAAGTCTTGCAAAGCATCGCTAGATCGGCATCGCGCTTTTGCAGCCATTGCACCGCCTGAATCAGCATCCATTCTGAGATATCGAAGTTACTCTTACCTGTGAGAGCATCTAAGCCACTGTGATTTTGAAAATTGTTTTTTTTAGGTAAATTTTCGCTACCAATAGTTCCTTGTTGCGAGTTGGTCACCCACGGAAAGTTGCCGAGTACAAGCAGTCGAGTGCTACATCGATCGACTAATGATTTCCAATCAAAATCAAAGAAATCTCCGTGCCAAATATCGCATCTCTCATCCTGAAATAATTGCTTATTTAGTCTGACTTCTTTTAAGTAATTTTGATTTATTTCAACCCCGATAATTTTGGCGGCGGATGGAAACGAACGTGCAGCAGCTTGAATAAAATTACCGATACCGCACGTCGGCTCAATTATGGTGCCAGGATTGACATTAAGTTCTACTAATTTTCGACATACCATATCGGCTAATGCCGGCGGTGTCTGAAAATCGCCGTATTCTAGTTTGGTTTTGCGATTGTTAGAACTCATTGGTTAGATTTATAAACTGCGATAACACCTTCCTGTTGTCCGGCACGCTCAATGACCCTTCCATACTGAAGTCGCCATTGCAACGCATTAGAAATGGTCAAAAAACCTTGCAAGGGTGGGTTTCTCAGTATTTCGTCTGCAATGTTACCTGCTTCAATTTCGTCAACAGGTAGATTTTTGTCAAACATGAAAGCAAGCAAATCATCTTTATTGCCTTCGTTATCTAAAATATAGCGAATTCCACGGGTCATTTGAAAATCTGCTGTTCTTTCGGCACTAACGTAAATTGTATGCAAAATATTCAGCGTTGCAGTTCGGATGGTACTGTTGTCTGTCTTTTCGTAAACAAAGATAATCAGTGAATATCCCAGCCCAAAAATCTTTTGCCTTGCAGATTTGAAAGGACATGACGACTGCGGTTGCCTAACACTTGTTACCTTCACGTCAACCAATATCCCTGGGAAATCGATGCCGCTTGCTGAATTGCCATCTATAAATTCATATTGCTGCTTGAGATAGAGTCTGAACTTTTGCTCCAAATATGTTCCAACAGCCTTTCCGTCTGTGATTCCGTAAAGCAGAGGTTCCGGGTGTTGAGACTCGGCTGCTGAAAATATTGCCGCCTCAGAACAAAGAATTTCTACGGTCAGAGTTGTCATTTTGATGAACCACCACATTTTTAATTGGCTGAGAAGGTAAACAGTATCATTATTATTTGCCACTCTTAATATTCTATCGATCGCCCTCGCTGGGAAAACCAAATTGGTCTGGTAATTCAGCAGAGGTAATTTGCAGAATCTCTAGCAACTTCTTGTATTGAACAGGCGTTAGCTTCGGTACAGATCGCCCCGATTCCCAGTTCCTTACAGTTGTTTCGGTAACGCCAAGTGCGTCTGCTAGCTGCTTTTGGGTCAGCGATCGCTTAAGTCTGAGCCGCATTAGGGGCGATCGCTCTGATTTTTCTGGCATTTCCACAAGCAGCTTGACCCGTATAGTAAATTAATTTACGTAAATTACTTGACGTCTGACCGTAAATTGGTTTACGCTAAGGAAAGACATAAAGACGAGACAGCACCAGCTAAGCCACTTGTGCTTTAGGGGAATTGTTGTCTTTTCTTCAATCTGTCATTGTACGCGGTTTTACCGTTACAAAGCATCAAACCTATCCAAAATTATTGGTCAAAGCTATGTTGCAAGATTCATCATCGAACCAAACATCGCCGAATGTTTTAACCAACCAAACCTTTGAGGCCGATCGCGAAGCAGTCCGTCACGTCATCATCGGTTCGCCGCTGGGGGTACGGCGAACTATCCACCAACTGCACGCATTGCGCTACGAGGAAGCTGTTCGTTGGACTCATCCGATAGCCATTCCCGACAACCGCATCATTATTACACCCGATCAGGGAGAAATCATGAGTCTGTTAGTCAAATTAATCCGGCTGCAATGAAGTCTAAATGTGCGATCGATGTTTCTAGAATTGAGTCAAAAGTGCGATCGCGAATCTCTTCTCGTTGCCCGTGCTACACTCAACAGATATCTTGTATTCTTATCAAGAACAGGCAAGATGCCTGTTCCACAAAGAATGAGTTTACTTGTAGGGTAGGCATCCTGCCTGCCCTTGGCACAAATTTAACGATCGAGAACAGGCAAGATGCCTGTTCCACAAAGAATGAGTTTACTTGTAGGGTAGGCATCCTGCCTGCCCTTGGCACAAATTTAACGATCGAGAACAGGCAAGATGCCTGTTCCACAAAGAATGAGTTTACTTGTAGGGTAGGCATCCTGCCTGCCCTTGGCACAAACTTAACAACTAGCTCCCTATTCAGCTTATGATTGTTATCACCCCCGTCCTAAAACCAGTTAGCCAAATAACGCTTTCTCCCGGTAGTGTGGTAACTATTCCCAATATAAGTTGGCTGGAATTTGAGTCGATTTTGCAGGAATTAGGAGAAAAGCGAAGAACTAGAATTGCCTACAGCAACAGTACCTTAGAAATTAGGGTTCCCTTACTATATCGGGAAATCCCGAAAGATTTAATTTCCGATATTGTAAAAAATTTACTCAAGTCTGCGGGCAGAATATATGAACCATTTGGTTCTACTACTTTCAAACGGGAAGGTGCAGCAGGAGTTGAACCTGATGCTTGCTTTTATATTCTAAATTATCAGCGGATGATTAATCGCCGCCGACTTTTACCGGACGATCCGCCGCCCGATTTGGCAATTGAGACGGATGTTACTTCTAAAACTAAGATCGATGCCTATAAAATTATTGGAGTTCCAGAAGTATGGGTTTATGACAGCGGCAGACTTCTCATTTATTTGCTGCAAGATGGAGAGTATGTAGAATCGGACATTAGTCCGAATTTTCCAGAAATCGCGATCGCCCAACTGATTCCGGCTACAGTAGAACGTGCTTGGCAGGTTGGAAATTTGCAAGCGCTAGAAGAATTGGAAAGTGCGATCCTCTCCGAGGGCTTCGCTAACGGCTAAACTCGTAGAACAGGTTACGCACTTCGCACTTGGTATCCCAAAAATCACACACTTACTGCCAAATTGTCAACCCCTAAAGGTCGATAAATTGTATCTCTTTGCTGATAACTCCGCCCCAAAGAACTAATCGCATTTTGCAAATCTTCGACAGACTGACAACTGCCACCCACCGCACCGGCCATTGTAGTAATATGCTCTTCCATCAATGTACCGCCGATGTCGTTGCAGCCCCATTTCAGCGCTTCAGTAGCTCCATCTAAACCTAATTTTACCCAACTCGGCTGGTGATTGGAAATTAAATTGCCTAAGAAGATTCTCGATACTGCGGTGAGTAACAATGTATCTGCTAAAATTGGTTGGTCGCGGCCGACTCGACTCCGCAGAGGAGCCGGTGCTTGCTGTCCGACAAATGGTAGTAAAATAAATTCTGTGATGCGTGCCCGATAGTTTTGGTCGATCGCAGTTTGTTGGAGCGCTCGCACTTTTTCTAAATGCAAAACCTGCTGTTCGGCTGTCTCAATATGCCCGCAAAGCATCGTACTGGTTGTCGGCAAACCCAGACTGTGAGCAGTTCCCACAATTTCCAGCCAAGTTGCCGAATTTAGTTTTTCCGGGCAAATCACCCGTCGCACAGCATCGTCGAGAACTTCCGCAGCGGTTCCTGGCATCGAACCAACTCCCGCATCCTGCAAAGCCGAAATTACATAGCTGAAACTAAGATTATCTCCTCTGGCAATAAATTCTATTTCTTGGGGCGAAAAAGCGTGCAAGTGCAACTGAGGAAACTTATCCTTAATGGTTTTCACCAATTGCAGATAATAAGGTAAAAATGCGCCGTTGAGCTTAGCTTGAAGATTTAAGCCGCCCTGCATACAAATTTCCGTCGCACCCCGCTGCACTGCATCAGTTGCCTTTTCCTGAATTTGAGCTGCATCTAACCAAAAAGCGCCCTCATCTTTCTCGTCGCGGCGGAATGCACAAAAACTGCAATGCTGCTCGCAAATATTGGTGAAATTAATATTGCGGTTGATAACGTAGGTGACAGTATCCCCTGATTGTCGGCGGCGGAGCAAGTCAGCGGTTGTTTGAATAGAAGCTCGCGCATCGGGATCTCTTTGCTGCAAAAGAACCAATGCCTCTGCTGTAGAGATGTTATAACCTTGTAAAGCTCGATCGAGAATTGCATCCACAGTTTTTTTTTAACTCAATTACAGAATTACTGACTAGAATTAAGGCGTTTTTATATTTTAACTAATCAATTATGGAGGAACGATATTTTACAATCTCAAGTGCTACGAAACTATTCTGGACTTTCTGAACACTGAAATTATGGGCATAAACCAACCAAATCAGGTCTTGCCAGTGCCGTCGGGGCCTTTGCAAATTCCTGCTATACAGACTTTCGGCTCAACTTTTGTAGACGCAGGCACACCGCCAATTTATTTTTCCCTGGTCATTCCCACCTACAACGAGTGCAAGAATGTCAAGAGTATTGTGGAAAAATTGAGCCACTTGCTAGATGGCAGTATTCCCGGCAACTACGAATTAATTGTAGTCGATGACAACAGCCCCGATCGCACCTGGGAAGTCGCCCTGTCCCTGACACCGGAATATCCGCAATTGCGGGTGATGCGCCGCGAAGACGAGCGGGGACTTTCCACAGCGGTGATTCGCGGGTGGCAGGTCGCTCTGGGTGAGGTTTTGGGCGTCATCGATGCCGACTTGCAGCATCCCCCGGAGACGCTGTTGCAGCTTTTAGCAGAAATTCAGCGGGGAGCCGATTTGGCCGCTGCGAGTCGCCACGTGGGCGAGGGCGGGGTGAGCGACTGGAGCGTTGTCAGGCGATTTTTATCGCGGGGCGCTCAAACCCTGGGGTTGGTGATCCTGCCGGGAGTGGTGGGCCGAGTTTCCGATCCGATGAGCGGCTATTTTATGGTGCGCCGCTGTTGCATAGCCGGCAAAACCATGAATCCTGCTGGTTACAAAATATTGATTGAAGTGCTCGGTAGGGGCGATATCGGCTGGATTGGAGAAGTTGGTTACGTGTTTCAAGAGCGGCAAGAAGGCGAGAGCAAAGTTACCTGGAAACAGTATATTGACTATTTGCGGCATTTGCTGAGGTTGCGGTTTGCCCGCTGGCCGATGGGCAAGTTTCTGCGGTTTGGCCTTGTGGGTTTCAGCGGCGTATTTGTGAATATGGGGGTTTTGTACGTGCTGTCCGATATCCTCCATTTGGAGGTGAATGGCAGTCTGATCGTTGCTGCTGAATTGGCAATTATCAGTAACTTTTTGTGGAATGATTTGTGGACTTTTGGGGACATTTCTAAGCTGCAGCCAAGAAAGCGCCAGCGATTGAAACGGCTGTTAAAATTTAACACGATTTGCTTGATGGGTTTGATTTTGAATTTGCTGCTGTTTAATTTGCTGTTTAATCTTTTTGGAATCAATAAATATCTTGCTAATTTAATCGCGATCGCGACTGTGACTCTGTGGAATTTCTGGATCAATATGAAGCTGAGTTGGCGGGTGACCGACGTGAAGTAGGTAATGGGGAATTGTTGACTGTTGACTGTTGACTGTTGACGGCGTTGAGTGATGACAACTGACAACTGACTGCTGACTCAATTAATGATTAAGAACAAACAACTGTTGTTGCTATTTCTGTGGACGGCGATCGCCTTTATTTTGCGCTTTGCCAATTTAAACTCGAAACCGCTCTGGACAGACGAGTTTTCTACTCTAGTTTTTAGTTTGGGCAACAGTTTTCGAGGGGTGCCGATCGATCGCGCGATCGATCTTTCTACATTATTACAACCGCTACAATTGCGCGCCGGTGCTGGGATTGCAGATGTCCTCAACCATTTGCTGCTAGAAAGCAATCATCCACCAGTATATTTTATGCTCGCCCACTGGTGGATGCGACTGTTTGGGCCGACCGAGGATAGTTTAGTTTGGATTGGGCGATCGCTCCCTGCTTTATTGGGCGTGATTTCAGTTCCAGCTATCTACTTTTTAGGCAAGTTTGCTTTTAGTTCTCGTTTAGTCGGTCAATGTGCTGCTGCGATGATGGCAGTTTCTCCCTACGGCATTTATCTCGCTCAAGAAGCTCGCCATTACACTTTAGGAATATTATTAGTTATTGCCTCTCTTTTTTGCCTCAGCTTAGCTGCAAAAAAGCTGCAACAGCGCGCTCCCCTGCCTATTTGGGCGGTGCTGCTTTGGGTAGTTGTTAACTGTTTGGGAATTGCGGTTCACTACTTTTTTACACTAACTTTGTGTGCGGAATTAATAGCATTAATTGCGGTAATCTGGCAGCAGTTTAATGGAAAGTTGCGAATTGACAACAGCCAGCGGCTTAATATTTGGCAATTTCAAATCCTGTGGCGGCTTTTCGCAGTAGCGATGGGCACTTTGGCGGGCGGTTTAGTTTGGCTGCCGGTATTTTTGTCGAATAAATACGGCAGCGAACTAACTAATTGGATTGTCAGTGGCGATCGCACATTTTTAGATTGGATCGCGCCGATTTTTCAAGCTTTAGCTGGATGGGTCACTGTCATATCTCTGCTGCCGGTGGAATCGCCAAATTTGGCAGTAGTAGTTGCATCGGCGATCGTAATGACAATATTTTTTATATTGGTGCTTCCCATCCTGTTTAGCGCTCTTAAAAATTCCTTAACAACGCCCGATACTCGTTTAGGTACTGTTATTTTCGGCGGATTTGTGCTAGGAGCAATTTTCCTATTTTTCAGCTTTGCATATATTCTAGGAATTGACCTAACTCGCGGCGCACGATACAATTTCGTCTACTTTCCGGGGGTGATATTGCTTTTAGGAGCAACCTTGGCGGTTATTTTTAACACACCTACAGCCAAAAGTCAATGGTTTAATTTTCGGGCGATCGAAGTTCCTGGCAAAAAAGCAGTGGTGCTAATTTTAGCAATGGGTTTTTTGAGCGGTGTCACAGTAAATTCCAATCTCGGCTATCGCAAATATTACAAACCAGACCTTTTAATTCCGATTATCCGCGAATTATCGAAAGTTCCCGTGTTAATTGCGACTACTCAAAAGACTCATGTAGAAATAGGAGAGTTGATGGGGATAGGGGGGGAATGGGAAAGTTCGGCAACGGATTCTGTAACGGATGTAACGGATGTCAGGAAAAATGAGGAAGTTAAACTTTCAGATTCTCCTATATTTATTTTGGTTAAATATCACAGAGAGAAGCCAGAAATAGCAGCGACGACACTTAACAAAGCACTCGCTCAATTGCAACGTCCGCTAGATTTATGGTTGGTTAATTTTCGCGCACCTGTCAATTTAGCAGCGCAAAAATGTCAGCTTGAATCTGGCGATTTGCCGCCTGTTGATGGTTATGAATATCAAGTTTATCACTGTTCTTGAGTTGGCGATCGCCCGCAACTATAGTCCGATGACTGGGGAGAGAGAGTGATAAATTTATGACTCAAGAAGTAGAGGATATAGAGTTAGCATTACAACCGCAGTCCGGCAGGGGTTGAAACCCCTGCCTCAAAGCTAAAGTCCTCTCAAAGAGGACTAATACCAAATCCGACTTAAATACCCCCTTTATTTCTTAGTCTGCGGAGGCAGACTTCGTTTGACAAGGAGCGGTTTCAACCGCCGAATCATCAAGGGGTGGCAAACTAAGAGTTAGCGGCCAAATATTTAATTAAGACGCTCATCACTTCACCTGGATTTTGAGTTTGGACAAGCGGACTCCAGTCAGAAACGCAGGCAAAATTATCGCGGTGAAAAGAATGAATGACGCGGGAAACAACAGGACGAGAACTGATAATGAAAAGTTTCAAGAGTTCTCGGTTAACTGAAGTTTGCAAGTTTTGTTCTTTAGCAGGGGGCTGATTGAGTTCGGTAGTTGGATTTTCTGGCCCAACCTCGAAAGCAAGTATTAATTCGGTATTGGGTAGCATTTGCCGGATGACTTTCAGGGAAGATTCTGCTTCGCTGCGGCTGCGAAATTGCGCGACGGGTAAGCGCTGAAAGTTGGGCAGCAGTCGGTAAATAATCCAGGCATTCGCAGTTTGTGGGTTGTTCATGGCTGTATTGTAAATTGGGTATGTTTGCCCATAGAAAAGTGACAGACTTGCACTTTATTGTGAGCGCGATCGAACATCGCGCTACTTCAATAAAGATGCGTCCTAGTTGATGATTTTTCCTCGATTGCCTCAAGAGACATCGGAAACTATATCGTGTTGGCAATAACGCTATGTTAGCTCTAAAATCCACTTTTAGATTGAGTTATTACATAATTTAATTCCATTAGTTAAAGGTTCAAAATAAGCGCTTAAAATAGGCGGTTAAAATAGGCTAATCAAAAGCAATAACAATCATAAATAAACGTTAGACAATGCCAAAAATAAACAATTCAGCTCAATTAATTTAAGTTTTCGCACCAGTACACGGCACTGCCGTGTCCCTACTTCGTCGGTGCGGCGATGGGAAAAGGGAGACGAACCTACGATGACTGTTCGGCAAATGAGGGATTTTTGCCGTTTGGTGGGAGTATGTTTTGATGACTTGCCGGATTATCTCAGTCGGCGAGTAGATGAGGAGGAGTCATAGGGGGATAGATCGATCGTAACTTTATACAAACAATTCAGTTCCAAATTCATGGTTTTCAAACAACCTAATAAGAATTGTTGCCGCTAGATTGCCGCTCTTGACGCTCCACAATTAGAAAGCTACAATATTGTATTATGCAATGTCCGCTCGATCGACAGTCAAAAAATTAGTTTCTCAAAAATTAGTTCGCAGTACGGACTTGGTGTCCGCTCCGAAATTACGGACACCAAGTCCGCACTACAAACAGTTGGAAGTTAATATCGTCTCAAACAATCTTTATTTAAAAAAACATTATGGCTGGCAAATTCGCTAAAACCACCGTTGCTGTTTTGAGTTTACTTGCGATCGGCGGCGCGGCAACATATCTGTACTCGGATGGTTATTTAGGAGCTGATAGTAAACCCCTAGATAATGCTAAACTGATTCCGAGTGACGCTTTAGTGGGCGGCACGATCGATCTCAACCCTCAGTCTTGGTCAAAGTTACAGAAATTTGGCACACCAGAAGCTAGGGAACTTTTCGATCGAGCTTGGAAAGAGTTTGAGAAAGAATTTGCTAAGGAAAGTCCTCAACTGAATTACGATCGAGATATCAAACCTTGGCTGGGTACTGTTGTCTGGGCTGCATTACCATCAGCTAAAACCCAAGGACAGCAATCGCCTACTCCTGAATTTATCGGGGTAATTACGATTAAAAATAAGCTGAGTATGTGGCAATTAAATCAAAAGCTCAGCAAAATTAATCCTGACGAAAAAATTAAAGAGATTGATTACAAAGGATTTAAAATACAGGAGTCTACTACTAACAAAGGCGATAAAAGCTACTGCGCGATCGTGAAGCGTTATCTTGTTTGCAGTGACAAGGAGCCAAATGTCCAAAAATCTATTGATATCTACAAAGGACAACCATCCTTAGCAAGCAAGCCAGAAGTTGCCAAAGTATTATCAAGCGATTTAAAAATTGACAATCCAGTAGCTCAATTTTATATTTTTGATAGTTTAGCCTTGATAAAGGAGAGTGTCGCAAATGCTCCTCAAGCTCAAAACGCACCACTGCTCGATCGAGCCGAACTATATCCGATAAAGTCTTTAAGCGGCGGTATTGGCATTGATGATGCTGGGATTCGGATTAATACTGTTGCCAATTTACAGCCGAATGCCACCACTCAAACCAACTTTCAGCCCGCAACTGAAAAAATAATTAGTTATTTTACCCAGCAAACAGTTGCTTTATTTACGGGTAAAGGCATCAATAATAATTGGGGTAATTTTGTCAGCCAAACACAAAATATTCCAGAATTCAGCCAGGGACTTACTCAATTTAGAGGAAATTTAGCAGCATTAAATCTCGATTTAGATAAAGATATTTTTGGCTGGATGGATGGAGAATACGGATTCGGAGTAATTTCACTGCCAGACGTATCTTTAGAAAGTGCGATCGGGGTAAAAATAGTAATTCAAACCAGTAATCCTGAAGCAGCTAAAAGCACGTTTGCTAAATTGAATGTGCTTGTCCGAGGTAATGGTATAGCCCTATCTGAAAAACAGATTGCCGATCGAGCTATAACTGAATGGCAAGTGCCCAGTCAAGACTTTGTATTGGGACACGGTTGGTTAGATGCAAATTCAGTATTTATCGCTGTAGGGAATGCCAAAACATTACCAGCGATCGCAGCTACATCAAATCCAACTTTAGCACAAAGCGAAAACTTTCAAACAATTACGAGTTCTTTACCAAAGCCTAACAGCGGCTACGGTTATTTCAATTTTGAACAAATTCTGACCCTGGTCAATTCTGCTGCATCTAAAAATTTCATCGAGTCATCTGTACCCAAAGAAAATATAGCAGAATTCGATCGGACGATCGCGGCTCTTAATTCTGTACGCGGCATAGCCATGACAACTGCAGAAGTAGATAAATCGACGCAGAGGTATGAGATGCTAATCGCACTCAAGCCAGCAACTGCCGGGGCATCACTACAAACTCCGTCAGCTAATTTACCTGCTACTGGGCCTGCTGTTTCACCAACTAATCCGCCGACAAATTTACCCGCGACTCCAACAGCAACTCCGTCTCCAATTGCCAACAAAACTACTCCACCGACCAACTTACCTGCGAATCCCACTCCCAGAAAAACTACTCCGCCGACAAATTTACCAGCGAATCCAAAAGTAACTCCGCCAGCAACTCCAACCAATGCTGACAATGATTTTCGGCAAGCAGTAAATCAAGCAACTCGTGCAGCTTCTTTAACTCAAACTGCCACAACAAAACAACAGTGGCAACAGGTGATTGTTGCCTGGGCACAAGCAATTGCTGGGATGAAAAAAATACCTGCTAATAGTCCTAAATACAAAATTAGCCAGCAAAAGATTGTAGAATATCAAAATAATTTGAAGTATGCGAAGCTGGCGGTCGAGCGAGCAGAAGAATAAGTTATTCTGTTTATAAATCGGCGGTTGCAACCGCGTCTACACAAATTGATGCTTTAGTCATTCAAAATCAATTTTGGATAGTGGTAATTGAAAGTAAAGAATATGGTTTCAGTGTTTCGCGGGCTCTTCCCCAGATTTTAGCATACATGATGGGAAATCCTTACCCCGAAAACTCTCCTTTTGGGATGATAAGTAACGGCGAAGAATATATTTTCCTGAAGCTGCTGCGCGGGGAAATAAATCAATATGCGCTGTCAGATTTATTTAGTATTTGCAATAGTCGCAATAATGGCTTAAATGAAGCTATGCGGGTTCTCAAGCAACTTGTTAGTTTGTCTGTACAGAGATGAATGGTTATAATTTGCGATCGCATTACTCTTGCCTCACACTATCGGGTACGCCCACCGCAGAAATACCCGATATCGCCTTTAAGTTTTGACACCGAATCAACTCATTAAAATCCAAACTGCGCCCTTCAATTTGCGCCACAGCCTCGATCGCCCCCAGCAAATGTCCGGCCGCTTCCGCTTCGTTGTAACCACGCCTTCCCGCGACTCTAATCGCCGCTTCGTCAGCATCTAACTCTACTTGGGAACTGCGGTTGTCGCGCCAAATTCGAGTCATCGCCAGTCCCGTCAAACCGCCCGCGATCGCAGTGCCGATCGCATCTCCTTGCAACAATTCTACAACAGTCCCGACAATTCCCGCCAGAGCTGCACCTTGATAAATATCCGGTTTAAACCACTTAAAACTGCACAGAAAACTTACATTCCGCAATAGCAGTAAATCCCGCTGCGGCTTAGATAGCAGCCGCCACAAATCAAAATTAATATAAATCGGGCGAGATTGATTCCAAGGCAAAGGAAAATCGCAGTCAATTACCGTTGATTGTTGTGGCTTATTAATAATTTTACACATCATGCGGCCGGAAGCGGGCATCACATCTAACAGGCGGCGAATTTCTGGATCGGGATTCATAAATTTTAGGGTAATTGATAATTGGTAATTGGTGATTGCATCGGCATAAAAAACAATAATATCTATCACGACCTCGTAGGGGCGGGTTTTACCTACAATAATTGCCTAAAACCTACAATCTCGTAAACCCGCCCCCACCCAAGGGCTAGTTTTACCTACAATATTTGTCGATAATTGACAATCTTAGGACTGATGCACGGGTAGCCAGAAACCGGGTTTTTTGCTGAGAAGATGCGTTACAGCCACAGATTTGGTGAAAAACCCGGTTTCTTGGGTCAGAGTCCGTTCCTAACTGGTTTTATCGAAAGCAAAGTTGATGTAGGTTATTGGTTGTGTGCGGGCGGGTTTATGTAGATTTTTAACGGGAGTTAAATATTCTTGGAAAAACCCGCCCCTACAAGTCAATAGAATATAATTAAGGGTTTTTCTTGGATGCGGGAGAGGGAGATTTTTGAGCTCTCGGAGCCGCTTTTTCGGTATTGGGCGAAGGCTTCGGACTGGCAATTGCTGGGGCAACTGACGGCTTTGAATTCGCGGCTGGGGATGGCAGCGGTTTCGGAGAAACAGGGGCTGTTAATGGGGCTGCAGGAGCTGTTTGAGCGCCTAAAATGCTGGCGTCTCCGGTGTCGAAGGTGCCGGCGATGCAAGCGATCATCATTGTCGCTAATGTGCCGACAAATAATGCTTTCCAACCGAGTTCGGAAATGTCTTTGCGGCGGGATGGAATTAGGGCGATCGTACCGCCGACAAATATGCCGACGGAGGCTAAATGGGCGAAGCCGGAAAGGGCGTAACTGACAATTAAAACTGTACGATCGCTCACGAGTCCTTTTGCCGATGCTTCTGCTAAACTTTGATAGGGCGGAATCGCCGTTTCTAACAGTCGGCGACCGATGATTACTGATGCTGTCCAAGAGTCGTCTAATGAAACTCCTGTTAATAGCGTCAGGGGATAAAATAAAAATCCCATAATGTTGGCTAAGGTGACAACTTTGAACAAGTCACCAATGGGGCCGGGCAAAATTGCCAGCCAACCAAAGAATTGATTAATTAAGGAAACTAAGCCCAAGATTAAAATCAAAACAGCGGCAATAGCTACCGCCATTTTTACACCGTCCAATGCACCAATTATCGCTGCATCCAAAGGGCTGACTCGTTCGATTGGCTCTCCCCCAACAGTCTCTTGTTTGAATTCTTCGCGCTCCATGTCCGAAATTTCTTCGCCCACAAACTCGCGGCCTTTAGGCTTCCGTTCTTCCTTGGGAATGCCACCCATTGTCAGGGGTTTGTCTGTTTCTGGTACTAAGATTTTGGAGAGGACAAAACAAGCGGGAATGGCGATAATTGAGGCGGAAACTAAATGCCCTAAAATATTGGGAAAAACTGGCTTGAGAAAACTCACATAAATTGCTAAAGTTGAAGAAGCGGCAGTCCCAAAACAGCAAGAGAGGATTGCACAAAGTTCCGAACGAGTCATTTTCGGCAAATAAGGCTTGACAACAATTGCCGCTTCAATTCCTACGAAAATATTAGCAGCGCCGCTGAGGGCTTCGGCGCCGCTCAACCGCATTGTCATATAAAAGATTTTGGCAAAAACTTCGGTGATAATTTGAATCACACCGATGTTGTAAAGCAAAGCCATGAGGCCAGAAAAAAAGATGACTGTCGGTAAAGCTCGAAAGGCAAAAATATATCCTAAATTAACTGGGGGGTCTTGACCGGGTATTGGAACAATGTTTTTACCGAATACAAACCTCGCTCCAGCGTCAGCAGCGGTAAATACTCCATCCAGTAAGCCTGTAAACCACTCTAGGGCGATGCGAGTTGGGGGGAACAGGAATACTAAAAATCCTAAGACTAATTGTAGACCAATGCCCCAGATGATGACGCGCCAGGGAATATACTTGGAGTGTCGGTTTTCGGAAAAAATCCAGGCGATCGCACATAAGCCAAAAATGCCCAGAAACGAGATAAGATTGTAGATAGACATGAGCCTAGTCCTTGAAATACTTAAGAATGCCGATCGACGGCTTGCACCACATCAGTTATACTATTCATCTGACGGCAAATGCTAAAAAAAATAACGGGCCGATGAATTACGCACTCAACAGCGTACTTATGTCATTGCTTAGGTCATTCCGAACTCTGCGGATCTTTAGCAACCCTTGATTTGCCGTAATTACCAGCAGTTTAGATAGAAACTCTAACACATGGAAGCTTTTGCTCCACATCCTCCTGAATGGACTGCGACGGCGGTTCACGCTAATGAGTTTTGCTGCCCCAAGTGTGGCGCTAGTTGCACGGATGCCGCTGAGGTCTGGATTAATCGCCGATCGCCAGTCTACACCGAGTTCAACCGCCGCAAGTGGCAAGAATTTTACCGCTGCCAGTGCGGCGGCGTGTGGTGGGCCTGGAGTAACGATAGGCCTCCTTCTGAACTTGTGCGTCGCGATCAGAGCTCGGATGACGGCCCGGATGAGGGCCCCGATGATGATTTTTAGAACGGTGACAGAATTTTCGATTTTCGATTTTATAGCAGAAGGAAGAAGTCCGATGGAAGTCGGAAGAAGTCCGATGGAAGTCGGAAGAAGGAAGAAGGAAAAAGCAGTAATAGCTAGGGTTTCAGCGATCAAGAATGTCCTAACCCTCTTGGCGGTTGCTATATTTAAAATTAGGGTAAGGTGCGCGGCCCGGCGCACCCTACATTTAGATAGGTTAGCGCCATTTCTAAACTAATCGAGCACGTCAAGTATTCCCTTGACTACGCCTTCCATGACTCTTTCAATTAAGCTCAATTCGTTTTCTCCGATCGACTCATTTAAGAGCATTGACTGAATTCGCTGTCTGTCCTCGCGAGTCAGTTCGCCTGACGAAAATATCTGCTCTACTATTTGTTCAGTTAGAAATGAGGAAGTTTGAGTTTGCATGGTTGGTCTCTAAAAGCATCAATATTTTGCTTTTAACTTTATTAGAGGAGCCAGTTATTGTGTGGGTTTTTACTTTCCCACCCAATCAGTGCTCCAATCCTAGGACTCTGGGGGGATTTTGTCAATACACTCGTTACAGATCGATATAAAATCTGCATTGTATTTCCGACATTCTGGCAACGGGTGGTTTGGGAGTGCGATCGACCCCGGCGGTGGTAGTGTTCGATCGACTTTTTTAAGTTTATTGGCACTTTGGCGGAACATTACCGCTCAAAAAAAATCAAAAAGAGAAGAGATTAGAATGGGGCATGGGGCATGGGGCATGGGGCATGGGTCATTGGAACCAACAAATAACAACAAATATAAGAAAAATAACCACTAACTAATGACTATTGAGTAATGACTATTGACAACTGACAACTGAGAACTGACAACTGACTAATGACCTATTTTCGTTCTGCTCTAATTTTGACATTAGGTTTTTGGCTGCTACCGCTAGCAGTGCGATCGCAATCTGTCGTTCCTGCAAATGACGGCACTAATACTGTTGTTAACTCCGAGCAAAACCGCACAGACATTAGTGGCGGACAACTGTCAGGGAACGGCGCCAATCTGTTTCACAGCTTCAGCCAATTTAATCTCAGCGAAGGTCAAATCGCTAATTTTCTAACTAATCCAAATATTCAAAATATTTTAGGGCGGATTTCCGGCAACAATGTTTCCATCATTAACGGTCTGATTTCTGTAAGCGGCGGCAACTCAAATTTATTCTTAATGAATCCGGCGGGAATTGTCTTCGGTCAAAATGCTAGATTAAACGTGCCGGGGTCTTTTTTCGCGACAACTGCTACAGGTATTGGTTTCGGCGATCGCTGGTTCAATTCGGCCGGAATTAATGATTACAAAGCTTTACTGGGAAATCCCAATCAATTTAATTTTAATAACTCACAACTCGGTGCAATTGTCAATGCCGGAAACTTGGCAGTTGGCAGCGGGCAAAGTTTAACTTTGCTCGGTGGAACCGTTATTAATACAGGACAATTATCCGCTCCCAACGGTCAAATTACTGTGGCTGCTGTTCCGGGACAAAATGCAGTTCGCATCAGTCAAGTTGGCAATTTATTAAGTTTAGAAATTACTCCGTCTTTGCAGTCAGAAAACTCGGCGATCGCCCCGGTTTCTTTGCCTCAGTTGCTGACGGGCTCCGGCGTAGTGTCAGCCACAGGTTTAACCACTAACGAACAAGGTCAATTGGTACTGACTGGCGGGCAAACTGTGCCCGCAGTTGCCGGAAGTGCGATCGTCTCCGGTTCTGTAAATGTATTTGGCCCTTCTGGAAATGCTGGTGGCACAGTCAATATTTTAGGGGAAAAAGTCGGACTCTTCGGCGCAAATATCGATGCTTCCGGGACGGACGGCGGAGGTACTGTGCGCGTCGGAGGCGGTTTCCAGGGGATGGAACCAGTGCCAAACGCCCAGGTAACTTATGTTAGTCCTGATTCTACGATCGCAGCAAACGCGATCGACCGCGGCAATGGCGGCACTGCGGTAATTTGGTCAGACAATATAACTCGCTTCTTGGGCAATATTAGTGCTCGCGGGGGCACTGCCGCAGGTAACGGCGGCAGAGTAGAAGTTTCCGGCAAAAATGCTTTAACTTTCCAAGGAGAGGTCGATACCCGCGCGACTAACGGTGCGATCGGCAATTTGTGGCTCGATCCGGCAAATATTACGATCGTCAGCGGTAACGGCTCCAGCAGCGGGGGTTCGACTGGCGGGGAACTCGAACCGGCACCAGAACCCAACGAAACATCGATCTCAGAAGTGCAGTTGGAACAGATGACAGCCGGCAGCAACGTGGTTCTAGATACCCCCGGCTATATCACCGTCCAAGACTTGCCCGATAACAAACTTTCCCTGCAAGCAAGAACGGGAGACACCGTAACCTTTAGATCCGGCGGAGTGTTTGTTGTCAATGACCCCAAGGATGTAATCGAGACTCAAGGTGGCAACATCAACATTTTCGCCAGCAGCATCTCTCTGGGCGGACTCAATGCTAACAGCGGCAATATCGCTCTCACTGCTAGCGGCATTGACTTCAGAGGCGGCAGCAATTCTGTCAGCAGTGCGGGGGGAACAATTCGCTTGCAGCCCAACGACAACCGACGAATTCAAATCGGTGGCACCGGCGATATTTTGGGCCTTTTAGACTTGACGGCAACGGATCTCGGCGCTTTGGCGGGGGATTTCGGCTCGATCGCGATCGGGCGCGAAAACGGTAGCACCTCGTCGATCGCGATCGTCGCACCCATTACCTTCAACAGCCCGCTGACACTTCAAGGCAGATCGATCAGGATCGACAATCCCCTGAATACAAGCGGCAGCGCTAGCTTGACTCTCGACGCGCCCCAAACTGATCTCAACGCCAACATTGCGACATCCGGCGGCGATCTCACTTTTACAGGAAACGCATCCCTCAATGCTGACGTAGCTTTGAGCACGGAAGCTACCGGCAACATTCTGTTCTCCGGTAGCCTAGACGGATCTCACGCCCTGAGACTAGACGCTGGGCGAGTGCTGTTCGGCGCTAAAGTCGGTCAAGCTGCACCGCTGGCGAGTTTAACTGTCAACGCCCGCAGTACCCAGGTATCGGGCAATATGGCGACATCTGGCGACATGACTTTCAATAGTAACGTTACAGTCGATCGCACCGCCGCCCTAGCCGCCACTATCGGCAATATCACTTTTGCCAATACCCTCGACAGCACGCCGGGCCGGGCTAATAATTTGACGCTGCGCGCTGGCGGCAACATTACTTTTGACGGCCTAGTCGGTCAAACTCAGAGGTTGGGCCAGCTCTCGGCTGACGCTGCTAGCGTGACGGCTGCTTCCACAATTACAGCGCGCAGTTTGAGCGTTAACGCGCGAGATTCCGCTCGCTTCGGGGGGGACAGCACGGCCGCTTTGGGAGCCGATATCAAGGCAGAAAACGTCCTCCTAGGGGGTAATTTAAGGACGGATGGTGGCAGCGTGAACCTGCAAGGAAGTGGCGAGGTTCGGACGGGCAATATTACCTCGAACGGTGGGAGGATTCGGGTTGAGGGAAATACTGTTGCTGCAGGTGCGATCGACTCGTCATCGGCGGGCACAGGAGGCGCGATCGCTCTCCAAACCAATGCTGGCCCTTTAACTGCGGGAGCTTTGAACGCTTCGGGGGCGATCGGCGGAAATATTGCCCTTACTTCGGGAGCGGGGATTTCGGCTCTAGATATCAACTCCAGCGGCACTTCAAACGGCAACGGCGGGGGCGTCTCCCTGAACGCGACTGGTGATATTCAGTTGGGCTTTATCAACGCTAGAGGCGGCACTGGTGGCACTGGCGGCAGCGTTGATGTGAGAACCCTCGGTTTGTTTCGATCGAACAATGTTTTCAACGATGATATATCGGGCAATGTTTCCAGTATTTCTACTACCGGAGGTGCGGGGGCGGGGAGGATCGCAATTCGCCACGGAGGCGGTATCGATCGACCGTTTGTAGTTGGCGGCGCGATCGACAATGGAACCAGAGGAAGCATTAATGCTGGGGCGGGAAACGCCATTTTGCCCAGCTTTTCCTTCGGGCAAACTTACACCCAGGGAAGTTTACCAAATCAGATTTCCCTAATTACACCGGCCGCGCCCTCTACTCCTGCACCAATTCCCTCACCAATTCCCTCACCAATTCCCTCACCAATTCCCTCACCAGTTCCCTCACCAATTCCCTCACCAATTCCCTCACCAATTCCCTCACCGCCTCTAGAGTCCGTAAATCCCGATCCGGAGCAGTCATTTCCTGCATCTTTGCAAGTAGAATTGCGATCGCCCAATCGAGACCGAAATTCCCCAATTAGCCAGGATATTTTCGCTCCTTCTCGCAGATTAGATGCGGCAGGTTCGGGAGTTTTAGAATTTGAACAAACCTTTACTCGCGAGTACGAAAAATATCTGGATTTGCCCCCAAGAAAGCCGATTACTAATCTATCGGTGATTTACGAAACCCTTCGCAAAAACGAACAAATTAGTGGGATAAAATCTGCAATTATTTATATGAATTGGCTCAGGAGATCGGATGCAGCCGCAGCCAAAGAAAATGGTTCTGTGCTGGTGGCAAGTCAGGATTTATCTAATCTATTGCCTGTGAGAAATAACCTCACCTCCGGGCCCCATCGCCCCTTAGAAGATAAGTTGGCCCAGAGGTTGTCGCCACTGAGCCAAGAAATTCCCGATGTTCCTAACGGGGAGCTTTTAGAATTAGTGTTAGTCACAGCTAACGCTCAACCGATGCGCGTTGTAGTTCCGGCGACAACGCGGTGGCAGGTGTTGCAATTGGCGGATGCCCTGCAAACCGAAATAACTAATCCCAGAAGAAGAAGCAGCATTAGTTATTTGGATTCGGCTCAAAAACTTTATCGCTGGTTAATTGCGCCAATGGCCCCAGAATTGGCCGCTTTAAAGATTGACAATTTAATTGTAATTCCGGCAGCAGGTTTGCGGAGTGTGCCCTTTGCTGCTCTTCACAATGGCAAACAATTTTTAGTTGAGCAATACAGTATTAGCGTGATGCCGAGTCTGAGTTTGAGTGATATCGGCTACGACAATATTGCGGATGATGAAGTTTTGGCAATGGGGGCGTCGGTATTTGAAGATAAAGCGCCATTACCAGCGGTACCGGTGGAGTTAGAGTCGATCGCGCCGCCAAGTGAAGGAAAATTATTTTTGAATCAAGATTTTACTCTGGGAAATTTGCAAGCTCAGCGGGCAAATCGGCCTTTTGGAATCATTCACTTAGCAACTCACAGCGAATTCCTGCCTGGGGAACCGAAAAATTCTTACATTCAGTTGTGGGATACTAAATTACGTATCGATCAAATGGCACAGTTGCGGTGGAATGAACCGCCGGTGAATCTGTTAGTTTTAAGCGCGTGCAGTACCGCTTTGGGCGACGAAGAGGCGGAGTTGGGGTTTGCGGGTTTGGCGGTAGCTAGCGGTGCTAGATCCGCTTTAGCGAGTTTGTGGGAAGTCAGCGATGATGGGACTTTGGGGCTGATGACTGAGTTTTATCGGCAGTTGCGGGCCCCCAGACGCGGTGGCAATTTGATGATTAAAGCGGAGGCTTTGCGCCGCGCGCAATTGGAGATGCTGCGGGGGCGCGTGCGGATTCAAGACGGGATGTTGCGAGTCGAAGGGCTTTCTGGGGATCTAATTTTGCCTCCAGAAATTGCGGCGCGGGGCGATCGAGTGCTTTCGCATCCTTATTATTGGGCCGCCTTTACAATGATTGGCAATCCTTGGTAATGGGATGTTGAATGAAGAAGGAAAAAGAGGCGCACCATTGTCAGCAACAGGCTTTCCGGCCTGTTCCACAAGAAAATTGATCTTTTGTGGAACAGGCATCTTGCGTCAGCAACAGGCTTTTCGGCCTGTTCCACAAGAAAATTGATCTTTTGTGGAACAGGCCGAAAAGCCTGTTCCTAAAAACCTAATTGAGAATGGTGCAATATCTCAGATGCAACCGGAAACCCTCTCAAATGTCTCGAAACTATGACATCCTAATAGTTTTCCCACAAGTCTTACCGAAGTTATTAGGGTGGTGTAATGAACTACCTTGATTCGTTAATTGCCCGAAAACTTATACTATTGACATACATTTTTAGGCATTCCGGTTTCACAGTCTCAGTGTAACAAGGCGTGGGACTCATAATCAGCGATCGATTGACAGCTACATTTGACACAAATGTGGTTCTGTTTTCCTTTTTTCTTAGTGTTTTTACGGATATGGGTTAATTTGCACTCGCTTTCATTGTATGGTGATTCCCCCTATTTATACTCTAATTATGCAAGGCCCAAATCTCCTATGAAGACTAACGGCGATCGCCCTTCACTCTGTTTTGCCGGATTTTGCAGGAAACTGTAGAGCGATCGGACTCCTGACCGGAATGTTTAGCCCTCTTATTTTTAAGAAATGTTAATAAAAAATAACTTTTCTTTTTACACTGAAGTTTTTCTTAAATTTTCGGATATTATTATGTATTAGAGGATACATTTACTTAATTAATTAACAATTGCTAAAAAATAATTGAGTATTAATACTGACAAGAGGATGTAAGAATGATTAACTTATCGGGCTACGACATTACCAACCAAATCCATGAAAGTAATAATTCTTTAGTTTACCGGGGACTGAGGAAGCAAGACAAAAAACCGGTAATTATCAAATTTCTCAAACAAGATTATCCGATGCCAGCTTCGTTAGTCAGATACAAGCAGGAATACGAAATCACACACAATCTTAACCTAGAAAGTGTCCCTCAAACCTACAGCTTAGAAAGATACCATAACAGTTTGGCTATCATTTTCGAGGATTGTGGTGGAGACTCATTAAAGCTCTGGTTGGCTTCTCACAAACTTACCTTAGAAGAGTTTTTCTTAACAGCTATTAAAACAACCAGGGCTTTAGGTGAAATTCATCGACATAAAATTATTCATAAAGATATCAATCCCAGCAATATTATTATCAACTCAAGCACAGGGCGAGTTCAAATTATAGATTTTGGCATCTCTACTGTTTTAAAGCGCGAAAATCCTAGCCTGAAAAATCCTAATGTTTTAGAAGGCACTCTGAGCTATATATCGCCGGAACAAACAGGCAGAATGAACCGAGCGATAGACTACCGCACTGATTTTTACTCATTAGGAGTAACTTTTTACGAAATGCTAACGGGGCAAGTGCCCTGGGATTACAGCGATGCAATGGAATTAATCCACTGTCACATTGCCAAACAGGCAGTACCGCCCCACCAAATCAATCTAGAAATTCCTAAAGCTGTTTCTAATATTGTGATGAAGCTATTAGCGAAAACCGCTGAAGCCAGATATCAAAGCCCTTGGGGAATTATCGCTGACTTAGAAGAATGCCTAGAACAATTAAAAACTACGGGAGGAATTGCAGATTTTGCCATCGCCCAAAAAGATATTACAGATAAGTTTCAAATACCTCAAAAACTTTACGGCAGAGAAACAGAAGTTGAAACCTTATTAGCAGCCTTTGAGCGAGTCAGCAGAGGCAGCACCGAAATGATGCT
>NZ_JAUBTT010000075.1:0-44145 GCF_036705125.1 Microcoleus sp. B7-D4 | reverse complement strand
AACAGTCAACAGTCAACAGTCAACAGTCAACAGTCAACAGTCAACAGTCAACAGTCAACAGTCAACAGTCAACAGACAACAGACTAAAACTATTGTTGTTAAAATTGGAACTTCGACTCTGACTCGATCGACTACAGGAAACTTAGCTCTTTCAACTATTGCTGCATTGGTCGAAATTTTAGCTGATTTGCGGCAGCAAGGCCATCGAGTAGTTTTGGTTTCTTCGGGTGCAGTTGGGGTTGGCTGCGCGCGCTTGGGTTTGACGGAACGCCCGCGAAACATTGCTATGAAACAGGCTGTGGCGGCTGTGGGCCAAGGGCGACTGATGCGGGTGTACGATGACTTGTTTACTACTCTACAACAGCCGATCGCTCAAGTATTGCTCACCAGGGGTGATTTAGTGCAGCGTAATGGTTATGTTAACGCTTGCAATACTTTTCAGCAACTGCTCAGGTTGGGCGTGATTCCGATCGTCAATGAAAATGATACTGTGGCGGTAGACGAGCTTAAATTTGGTGATAACGACACGCTTTCGGCGCTAGTAGCGAGTTTGGTAGAAGCAGATTGGTTGTTTGTGCTCACAGATGTCGATCGGCTGTATTCCGCTGATCCGCGCAGCAATCCCGACGCGCAGCCGATCGTCCTAGTCCAAAGTATGGCACAGCTAACAGAATTTCAGGTGCAAACAGGAGATTCCCGCAGTGGTTGGGGAACCGGCGGTATGGTGACAAAAATTGAAGCGGCGAGAATAGCAACTGCATCGGGAGTGCGGACTGTCATCACTGACGGCTGCTTTCCTGGTAATATCGAGAAAATACTCAACGGAGAGTCGATCGGTACTCAATTTGAGCCTCAACCGCGCCCTGTAAACGCTCGCAAACACTGGATAGCTAACGTGCTAATTCCGGCAGGAAAACTATATTTAGATGCGGGTGCTGTCAAGGCAATTTCCCACGGCGGAAAATCGCTTTTAGCTGCGGGTATTGCTCAAGTAGAAGGAGAATTTCAAGCTGATGATTCCGTGCAGTTGTGCGATGCTGCCGGCAAGCAAATTGCTAGAGGGCTTGTGAATTATAGCAGTTTAGAATTGAGACAAATCCAGGGCTGCAAGTCAGAGAAAATTGCTGAGATTTTAGGCTATGCCGGCGTAGAAACGGCGGTACACCGAGATAATTTAGTGATTGTTTAAACTAACAAATATCGAGACAGTCGATCGGGCAATGAGCGAAGGTAGAAATTGAGGATATTTGCAGCACAGT
This sequence comes from Microcoleus sp. B7-D4, assembly GCF_036705125.1. NCBI lineage: Bacteria > Bacillati > Cyanobacteriota > Cyanophyceae > Oscillatoriales > Microcoleaceae > Microcoleus > Microcoleus sp. B7-D4. The sequence goes on along the minus strand of NZ_JAUBTT010000075.1, from coordinate 42,886 downwards.
CTTGCAAGAATTTGTTTGGCTGTGTTGGAATAGCTCGTTCATCGCTTCTGTAAACAGTTCAAATACATTTTGTGCTAATTCTAAAGCTGCTTGGCATTCCGCATTAGTAAGTTTGATCTCTGCTAAAACTTCCAACATCTCTGGCGTGTTTAAAAGGTGATAATTTTCTAAACCCCCATAACCTCCTCCAAAATCAACATATTCTTTTTGGGTAACTTGCTGTAATTCCATTACCACTGCAAGCGCCGCCTCAAAAAAAACTTTTGCCGTTCCTTCGAGGACTTCCACTAACACCAGTTTCTCAATGGGAGAGGCTTTCCAAGCGTAGCGTTCAAGCACTGAACAGAGCGATCGAGTTTTTTTAGTTTCTTCACCCCAAAGCAGTCTGAAGTCGCCGTAACTCATTAATTGGTTTAAGCCTAGTTCCTCTAGGTATTCTAGATAGTCGTGCCAGTAATAGTTTTTTTTATATGTATATTTATTAATTAGTTCCTGAACTTTGCTATTACTAGAAGATTCTCGCAATACATATTTATTTAAATCGCTCAATCCCACAGCCAAAGGAGCGAGTACAGGTGCAAAAATTAGTCGTTGATTCGCGTGGATGTGTTTATTGGCTAGAAAGTCAAATAAGGGCAATTTTGCAAACTCTTGCTTTTTGGGTTCAATGAATGCTACAATGGATTTCATACTTTTTTCGTCTGAATGGTGGCTGTCAAGATAATCTTCATACCTCTGTTAATTATCTATATTTTTGACACTAAATCATTGTGTTTATTATCATACATATTTGTATTTGAGATCATAGGTAAGAGTGTTTGCAGTCACAGCAAATTGTGACTGAAAGCATCCAGGATACAAGCCCCCGGATTCATCCGTGGAAAAATAAAAAACCTGTATCCGATGAAACTTGCCCCCCGAATTGATCCGTGGGGTCAATACTTCAATTCTAAAATCTAAAATCTAAAATCTAAAATCTAAAATCGATTGACTTGTATCATATTGTGCCCGAAGTTCGAGCATCTTGTTCCCTAGAGATAAAATGTTCTACATTTAAATTGCATATTTCGGGCGTTGCTTAAAGCCACCCCACAAGAGTTTGATTATTTATTGACCGATAATTTAAAGACTGATTAACTTAATATAGGCAAATGATAATTCTGCTCGAACTCCTAAAAAATGCTGTTTACAAAATAGGGATGCTCCCGGCAAATCAGTCCTAGACGCATAGGAGTCTCCCAACCAGGTTTCTTCGGAGATTCATCGCTGCTCAACAAAAATTTTTCTGAGAAACCCGGTTTCTTTAACCATTGGTTTTATTGGTTCTTCCCTCTTTTCTCTTCCCTCTTCTTATTCCTTCTTCCTTCTTCCGGCGGCCATCAGCCTCCAAATGACAATTTCCAATTCTCAGAATTGCCTTTAGGTGCGTTGTGAGTTACTCTATCTTTTGGATCAGTTAACACAATTATAGGAGTTAATCTTGGAACGGACTTTTTTAGCGATTAAGCCAGACGGCGTACAACGCGGACTCGTCGGCGAAATTATCGGTCGTTTTGAAGCCAAGGGCTTTAAGCTAGTTGGTATGAAGCTAATGACGGCGAGTCGCGAACTAGCGGAACAACATTATGATGTTCACAAAGAAAAACCCTTCTTTGCTGGATTGGTAAACTTTATCACTTCAGGCCCTGTAGTGGCGATGGTGTGGGAAGGCGACGGCGTTGTGGCGTCGGCGAGAAAAATCATTGGCGCAACAAATCCTCTGAATGCAGAACCTGCGACAATTCGGGGAGATTTTGCTGTCAATGTCGGCCGTAATCTGATTCACGGTTCTGATGCTGTCGAGACTGCCCGTGCGGAAATTAGCCTTTGGTTCAAGGAAGAAGAATTGAGTGCTTGGACACCTTCTTTAACTCCTTGGATTGTGGAATAGTTTTGATATTCTCCCGATTGATTAATCGGGAGATATAGCCTTTCTCAGATAGATGATATCGATTCCGGTTGCAGCGTCCGTAATTGTTGACTGTTGACTGTTGACTGTTGACTGTTGACTGTTGACTGTTGACTGTTGACAAGGGAAATATTTTACACCTAATTTCCACCTCCCAGATTCATGTGTGGAGTCAAATCTAAAATCTAAAATCTAAAATCTAAAATCTAAAATCTAAAATCGACTGACTGTTGACTGTTGACTGTTGACTTGCTGTCAAAAAAATGAAATTTGCGCCAATTATTTGTTGGCCGCTTGATTCGACTTTACGCCCGATGAATCGCCGATTTGAGATCATTCCGCCGCAGCCGGAATTGATATGAAATATCATGTGGCTGACTCACTCATCACCGTAAAATATAGAATAGTTTGAGATTTCTTCTAGTTACCAGGAGTTTCTTGATAACTAGAAAAAAAACGTTAATCGGAACTTAAAAACTCCAAATAATTATTAGTCAATTCTTTGACTGCTAATTCGTAAAACTGCTGACCTTGTTCGGGGGTTGCTAAGCCCGGATTTGAGCCCATTCTCCCGTCGGGAAATCGGCGGCGGAAGTCAGCAGCACCGAAAATTTTGTGCCCGGAAGCGACTTCTTCCGAAAGCGGAGCTTGCTTGATTGCTTCTGGATAAAGGTACTGGGTTAAGGCGATTTCGCTGGGGGTGGCGTGGGAACCTTCTTGGTTTCCGTACAATTCTTTTGCTAGTTTGTAGACTGAGCCGCACATGAACCAGTTGCCGATTTGACACTGGATTCGATCGGCATTCGGTAAATTTAAGTCAGACAAATGCGCGTAAGTCTCGGAAAATGCTGCTTTCATGGTGGCAATGTTGCCACCGTGACCGTTGATGAAGAAATATTTCTCAAATCCCGCTTTTGCCAAAGATGTGATGTAATCCCTGATTACCAGTATCAGCGTCTGCGGTCGGAGGCTGATTGTGCCGGGAAAGCTGGTGTGGTGCAAGGCCATCCCTACATTAATTGTCGGGCCGATTAAGGCATTGGCAGCTTCGCCGACACCGCGGGCGATCGCCCTGGCAGCAATGGCGTCAGTCCCGATCAAGCCGGTGGGCCCGTGCTGTTCGGTGGAGCCGATCGGGATAATTATGCCTCGGGAGCTTTCGAGATAAGCTTCTACCTCCGGCCAGGTACTCAAATGCAGCAACATGATAGGCAGTCTACATAATTTTTACTTGCTATCGTCGATCGTAGCCGGCACGGGAAGAAAAAGGAATTTGGAGCAACTTATTATTGTATTCTTAAAAAAAGCTCTACAGTGCGATCGCAACTTTACCGTTATATTACTTAACGTTAATAATTTAACCAATTGATTACCAAAATTTTACCTTTTAATAACCTTTTAAGAGTAGTATAACAAGCATATCCCTATAGATTGGGTGTTATGTGGTCAATTAACAGCGGGCAATGTTTTATGAAATTAACACCGACCCCGAAAAATGACCAGACTTCTGTGGCCTGGACACAGGCAGACAGCGCGGCTCCGGCAACTGCTCTACGGCTGTATTCCTTGCATGAGCAAGTAGCAAAGGTCGAGCGCGTGTCTGTGGGATGGACTGGCGAAGGATTCTAAGCGATCAAACAAATGGCGATCGTACAAACGATCGCAGCGCGAGAGTGCCTCAGCTACTGAAGAAGGTACCTCGCGCTAGCCACATACAAACATCACTCCCACTGATATTTATGTCTTCTGCTGAATTAAGCGAAAGTCCTTCAAGGTTGGCTGTTGGACAAGCCGGCCGTATCTTGTTATTGGAAGGTGAAGACCTGTTGCGGGAAATGCTAGCTTTAGCCCTTAAAGAACAGGGCTATGAGGTGGTGGTTACTAGCGACGGGCGCAATGCCCTGCCTTCTGTACAGGCTTCTTCGTCATACCACGGTGAATTTGCCTTCAACCTGTTAATTATGGATTCAATTAACGGTTTGGATCTGTGTCGAATGTTACGGCATCAAGGAAATCCCGTCCCTATTTTGATTATCGGTGCTAGAGGAAGTGCCAACAATTGCGCTTTTTACCTAGAAGCCGGATCGGATGATTATCTGACCAAGCCTTTTGGAATGCGGGAGTTTATCGCTCGCTGTCGGGCGCTGATGCGGCGCCAGCGCCTCAGTCGGTTACCGGAACCGAGGACGCTGCAATATAAGAGCATAACTCTGTATCCTGAAGAGTGCCGCGTGTTGGTTCGTGGTCTGGAAGTGAAATTTTCTCCTAAACAGTTTCGCTTACTAGAACTATTTATGAGTAATCCCCGGCGAGTTTGGTCTCGCGATCAGTTGCTGGAAAAAATTTGGGGTCAAGATTTTATCGGAGACAGCAAAACAGTTGACGTTCACATCCGCTGGCTGCGCGAAAAGTTGGAAATCGATCCGGGCCAACCGGAATATATCATTACGGTACGCGGGTTTGGCTATCGATTTGGTTAAATTATTAAATCAGTTGTAGAGTGGCAAATTGCAGTCGAATAGACAAATAAGGACACAACATTTTTGTGTCCTTATTTGTCTATGGAGGGTGTGCAATACAATAGCTTGGAGGTGCAACCAGTAGAGCTATTCCAGCGACTGTTGCCGTTCTCTTTTACCGTGGGCGATCGGTATAAACTCACATCTTGCCCCATTCTCAAGAACAGGCAAGATGCCTGTTCCACAAAGAGTGAATTTTCTGGTGGAAGAGGCATCTTGCGTCAGCAACAGGCAAGATGCCTGTTCCACAAAGAGTGAATTTTCTTTCTTGTGGAACAGGCATCTTGCCTGTTCATAAAAAGCTGATTGAGAATGGTGCAACATCTCAGTATAAATCAAAACTCCCCCGTCCACTCCCAACAATGAAGTTTCGAGCAATCTCCTGCAACCGCAACAGCCGCCACCATATCTGAACCGGGAAATAATTCAATTAAAGACCATCTCGATGCTTCTTCGGGGTTGTCTTCAACATTTAACAGCGCTGCAGGTTCTCCTGGTGCGAGGCTGACATCAAACTGATTCAGGGGAATAGAAAGTCCTTTGCCGACTGCTTTAATGTAGGCTTCTTTGCGAGTCCAGCAGGTGAAAAAAGCGCGGGGTTGGATCTGTTCAGGGAGCGAACGCAACACAGAGTGTTCTAAGGGTGAAAAAAACTTTTCAGCAATTTCCAGGCAAGAAAAGTTTGGATTTATGCTTTCAATATCGACACCAATATCTCGATTTTTGGTAATAGCAACTAGAGCCATGCTCCCTGAGTGAGACAAATTGAAACGCAGGGCATTTCCACCTTGTGCCGCGATGAGAAAGGGTTTGCCGTAGGGATTGTAGTCAAAGCGCAAAATGTGAGGATTTATGTTAAGATAGCGACTCAGAATCGCTCTGAGCGCGCCACGACTCACAATAAATTGCGATCGACCTTTGGGAAAGTGAAAACCCTCGGCTTTTGTCCGCTCATCGTTAGAGAGAGTCTGTTGTAAACTCTGCAAGCAAGATTCTGTTTGAGCCAGAGACACGCGCCAAACATGAATTTCGCCCAGATCCAATGTCAAGTCTAGCGGTGGGGAATTCCAGGAATCAAAAGCAGCAATCATGTATTTATCTTCTTTTCTGAGTCACCTCATCCAGCATTCCCAGAAACAGGCAAGATGCCTGTTCTACTTTGAGAAACAGGCAAGATGCCTGTTCTACTTTGAGAAAGAGGCAAGAGGGAGCATCTCAATGAAAGCAGCAAAGCTCGAAATTGGAATTAGGAGTCAGGAGTCAGGAGTCAGGAGGAAAGAAGAAGAAGGAAGAAGGAAGGAGGAAGAAGGAAGGAGCCATAATAAGTGTTTTTACAAATATGAGATGCTCCCAGGCAAGATGCCTGTTCTACAACAGATGAATTTCAATCGCAAGAATCAATTAATCCAGGTTTGTACAACTTTTCCCGCTAATTGCTGTCCCAACCAAGGCGTATTTGCCGATCGCGACTTCAGACTATGCGCGTCAACAGTCCAACTCATTTGCGGGTCGAACAAAATCAGCTCAGCAGAGACTCCTGGTGCAACAGTGGCGGGGGTTTGCCCGATACACACGGCCGGCCGGGTACTCAAAACTCGCCACAGTTCCAAAGCCGAAAATTCGCCAGTTTCTACCAGTCCGTGCCACAGCAAAGGCAAAGCTAATTCTAAGCCGATCGCCCCCGGCGGACTATCAGCAAAAGCCACAGTTTTCTCCTCATAAGTATGCGGCTTGTGGTCGATCGCGATCGCATCAATTACCCCATCTTTCACAGCTTGAATCAGCGCTAATTGGTCGTTGAGATTGCCCAACGGCGGTTCAAGGCGTAAATTCGGATCGTAGGGCAACGAAGCAGTCAGAGCATTTTTCCCGCCGCCGGAATCTTGAGAGTTTCCTGAAATTGCCCCGACATTCAACAGCAAGTGCATCCAAGTCACACTCGCAGTCACCGGCAAACCCCGCGCCTTCGCATCTCGAATCAATTCCACGCTGCGCGCCGTAGAAACCCGCATAATGTGCACTCCTGTGCCCGCAGATGCCACCAACTCCAGGATTGCCGCCAAAGCCGAAGTTTCCGCACTCGCCGGAATTCCCGGTAAACCCAACCGCACCGACACCGCACCCTCCCGCGCCGCGCCATTTCCTGCCAAAGTTCGATCGCACGGCCACAAAGCCACAGACTTGCCCAAAGGCTGGATATACTCCAGCAAACGCCTCACCAGAGCCGGATTAGACAGCGGCAAACCGTCCGCAAAACCCACCACTGCACAGGAGGCCAGCTCGCCCAACTCTGCCATCTGCTGACCTTTAACGCCCGCTGTCAGCGCTCCCCAAAAATACAAGCGGGGCAGCCCAGGCGACAAATTGCGGATATATTGCTGCAACAAAGCTAAACCGGCCAAATTGTCAACAGGTGGCGAGGTATCCGGCAAAATCGCCACTCGCGTAAAACCGCCAGCCGCGGCAGCCTGCATCAAGGATTCCAGGGTTTCTCGATCCTCAAAACCCGGTTCTCCGCTGTGGCTGTAGATATCTGTTAATCCCGGCCCCAAAATCAGTCCCTGGCAATCCCGCACTTGGGTGTCAGCGGGAAACTCAGCAATTTTTTCTGCAATGGCTTCGATCTGGCCTTCGGTAATTAGAATATCAGCGATGCGATCGCTCCCTGAAACTGGATCTAGCACTCGTACATTTTGTAGCAGTTCGCGGCTCATATAACAGAAGGAAGTTCGGCAACGGATTATGTAACGGATGTAACGGATGTAACGGATGTAAAGGATAGAAAGAAGAAGGAAGAAGGAAGAAGCAATCCAGCGCATTAGTTTCAGGAATTAAGAACTTCCTAAGCGTCGGGCGCGGTTGTTATCAAAATTCAAACTTTTTTCAGGCGCGAACCCGTAGCGGTGGGCGTTCCTTCCGCTACGGGTTCGCGCTCAGCACTTTACTAATTAGAGTGCTCCGGCTGCTGTTTTGTCAAAAACGCCGCCGCTCAAATGAGTTGTGACATTCATCGCTTGTAATACCGGCAAACCATCCGGGCCGTGGGGATAATCAATCACGCTAACGGCTCCGTTTCCTTGTTTGAATTTCCAGAAATGTTCTGGTTCCAAACCGAATAGGTGGCAGAGAATAGCTTTGTTAATGGCATCGTGAGCAACGACAATTCCAGTACCAGAAACAGATTGTACAATTTCTCGCCAAGATGCGATCGCCCGCGTCCAAACTTGCTGCAAATTCTCTCCTTCGGGCATTTGGACTGTTTCTGGAGATGTTTTCCATTCCTCTAGCAAACCCGGATAGGATTCTTCTATTTCTGATTCAAACTTTCCTTCCCAAAGTCCGTGGCTGATTTCTCTCAACTCATCCCGGAGTTCGAGTTGCAAACCGCCGTGATATTGGAGAATAATTTCCGCAGTTTCTTTCGGCCGCAGCATCGAACTACTAATCGCAAAATCTAATTTTACATCCTTGAGAAATTCTGCTGCCCGCCTGGATTGTTCGCGGCCGTTATCGTTGAGAGGTACGTCTATTTGCCCCTGAAATTTACCGGCTTTATTCCAGTCGGTTTCGCCGTGACGCACCAGCAACAAGCGGGGGCCTTGGTGTCCGTCCCTCGGTTTGGGAAAAATTTCCCCGGTATGGGAAGTTAAATTCACTGACTCTAATTGAACTGCAACTTTCTTTTTTGGCTCTCCAAGTGCGTCGTTGGTAACAGGGTAAGTTCCAAAATTAATGACGCTAATTCCGCAATTTGACTGTTGAATTGATTGATAGTAATCAGGGGTAATTTCCGACGCGGTGGCGATGAGAGCGCGGTTGATTCCGTTGTGACCTACTACTAGAATTGTGCCGTCTTGGTGGCGCGATAAAAGTTCTTGCCAAAAATGACGGGCGTTAGCAAAAATTGCCAATACGGGAAAGTGTTCGATTTCTCCGTCAGCAGATGGCAGTTTCATGGAAAATTTGTCGGGCTGTTTTTGCCACTGCTGATATGCTTCGGGGAATTTGTCGATCGCATCTTGGCGCAGCATTCCTTCCCACAGAGGCAAATCGATTTCCATCAAATTATCAGTTGGCTGGAGTTGTGGCGGATTTGTCAAGCGCGACAGGATGATTTCCGCTGTTTCTTTGGCTCGTTGCAGGGGACTGGTATAGGCGGCATCAAAGGCGATACTGCTGAGTGTGTCGCCTACTTGCAGGGCGGCGCTGCGGCCTGCTTCTGTCAAAATTGATTTATCGAGGCGGCCTTGGATGCGGCGTTCTTGATTGTATGTGCTTTTGCCGTGACGGACTAAGATAATGCGAGTCATTCGATTTTAGATTTTAGATTTTAGATTTTAGATTTAGCCTGTTACGCGCTTCGGGTGCGCGGTGCGGATATTACCTCATACATCGCGGGTGGTTACTCACATCTTGCACCATTCTCAATTACTTGTTTAGGAACAGGCAAGATGCCTGTTCCACAAGAAAACTCAATTCTTTGTGGAACGGGCATCTTGCCCGTTCTTGACAATGGTGCAACATCTGAGTTATGCCGCACTACTCCTGTAGGGTGCGCCATAAGCACCGTTGGGCTAAGGTGTGAACCTTACGCATACATGGCGGAGCGAGGATTTGTGGCGTAAGTCTTGTTGAGGCGAGTCAAAAAGATGAGCCAGTGAAATTTTACCAGTTGTCGGGATACTCTCGTCTGCAACGACCTATGATTAAAGACGGAAAAGATTTAGCCACGGATTCGCGCGGGACGGAAAAGCAGGAATGACACTGAAGCGGGTTATTTTAGGTATTTTAACGGCGATCGCGATCGCCCTGGTCGGTTTATCTTTACTTGCTAGTTGGAATCAGCCGCAAATTCAAAGCCGGCTGGAACTCTACCAGACAAATTTGCTGCTGCACGCCTCGGAGTGGCAAGGAGAAAATAATCAGAGTGATAATTTAAGTTCGGCGCGCACCAATATTGTCGGTGCAGATCCTTTAAATACGGCTTTGACGCAATATCAAGAAGCGCGAGACTCGACTCGCAAAACTCTCGAAACATCTCAAGCACAAGTTAAAGAAATTCAGTCTGCCATTGCCTCTAAGTCGGAGGACAATACTCTGAATTTGGCTCAAAATAAGGCGGCGTCCGAGTCGATAAAGCAACAGTCAGTGCTGCTAAATGAACTTGACTTGCGATTGGGAATTTTGCAGGCAAGCAGTGGCAAAACTGAGGCAGCTCTGCAAACTTGGAAAAATTTAGTTGAGCGCTACAAAACTAAAAGTGATGATGATTCTTCGGTGGAAACTGCTCAAGTTTTAACGGGAATTTGGAGCAATCAGGCTCAACTGCTGCCGGATGCTGAGCCGAGCATTCAAAAGTCTTTGGATGGCTGGTTTCGCTATCGCGCTCTAGCTCAACTTTACAAGCTGCAAGAACGTTCTAAAGAGCTGGCGGCGCTGCAAGCAGCAGAGCAAGTAACGGCCCAGCAAGCTGTAGAAAAGTTGGCAATTATAGTGGGCGTTCCGGCGATCGCACTTTGTATTGGCACGGTTTTGCTGGTTGGTTTGACAGTGCAGTGGTTGTTGCAGCGAAAGCAGTTAGATACAGCAGGTTCCGGCCCGGTGTTGGCGCGAAATGCGAGCTTGACTTGGGATGTGCCTTGGGACGGCGAGATTGTTTGGCAGGTGCTTGTAGTCGGCTTTTTCTTTGTCGGGCAAATCTTGATTCCCTATTTGTTGCTGCCAGTTTCTCTGGCTGTTTTAAAACTCAACCCAGCTACTTTTGACCCGCGCGAGAAGGCTTTTTATATCTTTGCTACTTATTTGTTGCTGTCGGCTGGGGGGCTTTCGGTACTGTATTTTTCGGTCAAGTCTTTTTTGCCTTTGCCGGAAGGTTGGTTTCGGATTAATTGGCGGGGAAGTTGGTTTTTGTGGGGTTTTGGCGGCTATTTTGTTGCTTTGCCTTTGGTAGTTTTGGTGTCGCTAATTAATCAGCAATTGTGGCAGGGACAAGGTGGCAGTAATCCGATTTTGCCGATCGTTCTCGAAGGTAGGGACAACGTGGCTTTGGCGGTGTTTTTCGGCACTGCTGCGATCGCGGCTCCGGTTTTTGAGGAAATTGTGTTTCGGGGCTTTCTACTGCCTTCTCTGACTCGCTATTTGCCTGTTTGGGGGGCGATCGCAGCTTCTGCTTTCTTGTTTGCTGTGGCTCACTTGAGTGTCTCTGAGATTCTGCCTTTGGCGACTTTGGGTGCGGTTTTGGGCTTTGTGTACACGCGATCGCGCAATCTACTTGCTCCTATGCTTCTGCACAGTCTCTGGAATAGCGGTACTCTTTTGAGTCTGTTTCTTTTGGGCGGCGGCGCGAGTTAATTCGGACGGTTGTTAATAATTGTGAATTAATCGAGTTTTTTTGACAGTTTTCGTGGGGGCGATCGACTCTTGCCAAAAACAGCAGTAGGATGTTCGGTGCGCCCCTGATATCTAGCCCGCTAAAATAACCGGAATTTCATTAGGGACGGGTTCACCCTAATCTGTAATCTCAGCCACAGATCCAGATAGACCCGCCCCGGTCGCTTATTTTAGCGGAAAAACAGGGTTTAACATGGAAGTAATATCTTATTGGCTGAGGATTGAGAGACTCACCGGGGCGATCGAACCAAGCGGAAGTTGACAATCCGGCTAATTTATAGGTAAATTTTAATTTAGGATGAGGCTTAAACCCCATGAGCAATTTGAACAGCCACAAGTTAGAGGGAACGCCGAGTTGGATGCGTTTCGCACCCTACGCAGCCTTGGGTCTGTTAATATTTTCTTTCAATTCAGGCAGCGAACTCAATTATTTCTTGAGAGGCTACTTGGTGATTATGCAGGCTCAAGTCGGTATAGTTCTGCTGTATTTGGCGATGTCTAAGTTTCGCAAAAACCCAAATAAATGAGTAAAAATTAGTAAGATTACTGAACTCGATCGTTAAAGGTAGAGATTTAAAGGTCGATCGCGGAAGTTAAAATAAAAAACTGGGGAAAGTAAAAATGGTAAAAGATAAAAGCGTAGCAGTTGTGTTAGCTTTCTTTGTAGGAGGTTTCGGAGTTCACAAATTTTATTTGGGCAATAACTTAGCAGGGGTATTATACTTGCTATTTTCTTGGACATTAATTCCGTCAGTTATCGCATTTTTCGATTTTATCGGCCTGCTGCTGATGTCGGAACAAGCTTTTCAGGTTCAGTACAATGGCGGTACGTTGCCGTCGGGGTATGCCCTCAGAGCGGCAAAAGATGTAACCGGGGCGATCGGCGAATTAAAAAAACTTTACGATATGGGCGCAATTACGGCCGAAGAATATGAAGAAAAACGCCAAAAACTGCTCCGAGAATTGTAATTAAGAAGGCAGAAGGCAGAAGGCAGAAGGCAGAAGGCAGAAGGCAGGAAGAAGGAAGTTCGGCAACGGATTATGTAACGGATGTAACGGATGTCAGTCCGATGGAAGTCGGAAGAAGGAAGAAGGAAGCCCACTATTAAAAAAGTGGGAGTGAAATAAGTAAGTGTGAGAGCACAACTATTTAAGGATAAAATTAAAGTGTCTCAAGATTTATACTGGCTGCGTCAAACTCCAAACTGGGTGTGGTATTCTTTTATTCCCTACTTCGGCGGATTGGCGATCGCCTATGCAGGCCAAAAGTCAAATATTCGCAGTTGGATGGGATGGGGTGTTGCCATTACTTTAGCAGCACTAGCGGTATCTTCTTCAACTAATTTGGGTACGATCGTTTGGATTGCTCAAATTGTCACTGCTTTTAGTTTGAAAAAGCGCTATCTGATCAAAACTGCACCCAGAGGTTTATTGGTTCCTGCAAGTCCGACGAATGCCGAAGAACTGGCAAACGTGCGCGGCAAAATAGATATTAATGAGTGTACCAAAGACGATATGGTCAGAATCTTGGGTTTGCCGATCGTCTACGCCAACGATATTGAATCTTTGCAAAACGAAGGCTACATTTTTACCCACGCCGAAGAGTTATCAGAAATAGCCGGAGTTCCCGAAAGTCACGTCCGACGCATCGCCCCGATGATTTGCTTCAGCTACAATTATCAAAAAGAATTGCAGTTTACTTGGAAACGGTTAAATATTCTTTCGCCGGAAGAGTTAATCGCCAGCGGTTTAGATCGATATGTTGCGGAAAAAATAGTTAGAGAAAGGCAGAGAAAAGGCGCTTACAAATCAGTTGTAGAAGTAAAGCGGCGGACGGGACTGCCTTTTGATTCATACCGCCATATTTGTTAATTTACAGTTGTTAGCACGAACAGCTTATCACAACAAAATTAGAAGTTTAACGACAAAAATTGTCGAAGTGAACGCCGGAGTGGAAAAAGTAATCGGGTGGTAATTCTCCTGGACTTGCTTAAGTGGCAATTTCAACCGGATCAAAGAAGTGGTACCATCTCTAAAATCTAAAATCTAAAATCTAAAATCTAAAATCGATTGAGGGATTGAAACCACTGTGGAAAAGTTGCGGGTTCGCGACTATTCAAACATCGACTGGGAAAATCTGATTGCAGAAATAGAAGACATGGGGCGAAGTGAATGCCGGAGTTTAGAGAGTAATCAGGTGGTAATTCTCCTGCACTTGCTCAAGTGGCAATTTCAACCGGATCAAAGAAGTGGTACCATCTCTAAAATCTAAAATCTAAAATCTAAAATCGATTGATTTTCTGGCAGATGAGATGATTCAAGGGTAGTATGGCAAAAAACTCGATCGCCTCCTGGTAATTGACATTAAATGCACCGGCTGGCAAAAATCTCCCCCTGCAGGCGGGCAAGCGCGAAATTATAAAAAAAGTATTTATAGCAATCCTAAGTGATTTTCTAGATATGTAAAATCTGAAAGTCTTGCTATATAAGAAGTCTAGGAAGACAAGAAGGCGTGGTGTTGTGAGACTCAGATCGGATTGCTATATCAAAAAACTGGGTTTAAAACCCCGTCCTTCTAGGACGACTTTTATGTAAACTTTTGTTGTACCACCTCTTACTTTGTGCCAGATGATGTAGCATAAGGTGGGAGGTAAAACAATGCTAGTCTTCGAGTTAAAAGCTTACGGAAAATCAAGCCAGTTCACGGCAGTAGACGAAGCAATTCGCACTGCCCAGTTTGTTCGCAATAGTTGTTTACGCTATTGGATCGACAACAAAAAAGTGAACAAGTACGATTTGAACAAATACTGTGCGGTATTGGCAGCATCGTTTCCGTTTGCTGATGAACTCAATTCGCAGGCTAGGCAAGCTAGCGCCGAACGTGCTTGGTCTGCTATCTCCCGATTCTCCGACAACTGTAAAAAAGGAACTCCCGGCAAAAAAGGGTATCCAAAATTCCAGAAAGACTGTCGTTCTGTCGAGTATAAATCGACTGGCTGGAAACTTGCAGACGACAGGAAATCGATTAAATTTAGCGACAAAAAAGGAATTGGCAAGCTCAAGCTAAAAGGTACACGCGATCTGCACTTCTACCAAATCAACCAAATTAAACGGGTTCGATTAGTAAAACGTGCAGACGGTGTATACGTCCAATTCTGTATCGATGTCGATAGAAAGGAAAACACGGAGCCCTCTGGCAATACCATCGGACTAGACGTTGGGTTGAAAGAATATTACACCGATTCAAACGGAGTTACGGTGGAAAATCCTAGATTCCTGAGAAAAGGTGAGAAAGTTCTCAAGCGTTGTCAGCGTCGCGTATCCAGAAAAACTAAAGGTTCCAAAAATAGAGGCAAAGCTAGACAGATTTTAGGTAAGCAGCATCTCAAAATAAGTAGACAACGCAAAGATCATGCAATAAAACTTGCACGGTGCGTAGTGAGCGTCAAGCGACTTGATAGCCTACGAAGATTTGAGAATCAAGAATATGGTGCAAAATCATTGCTTAGCTAAGTCTATTAACGACGCATCTTGGTATCAGTTCCGCATCTGGCTTGAATATTTTGGAAAAGTATTTGAGCGGGTAACGGTTGCGGTAAATCCGCAATATACCAGCCAAGAATGCTCTAACTGCGGAGAAGTTGTTAAGAAAACGCTGTCCACAAGAACGCACGTCTGCAAGTGCGGGTGTACCTTGGATAGAGATTTCAATGCAGCCAAAAACATCCTAAGTCGAGGATTGGGTACGGTAGGGCATACCGGAACCTTTGCACTTGATGCAAGTAACGCTTTGGGAGAATCAATCTCTACTTTGGCTGGAGAAATCCTGTCTCAGCAAATTGACTCGTAGATCAAAGAATCTCTGTGGCTTTAGCCCGGAGAGTGTCAATGAAATGCAAAACGACACAATAGTAGCAGTACCGCTAACATCAAATTATGTCTGACTCTCCTCCATCCCAAATCTCCCCAGAAGCTGCACCGGAAAGTGTTGCTACCGAAAACCGCAGTGCCAAAACTAGGCAACTGTTGGGCATGAAAGGGGCAGCTAGCGGGGAAACTTCCATCTGGAAGATTCGCTTGCAATTGATGAAACCGATTACCTGGATTCCCTTAATTTGGGGCGTGGTGTGCGGGGCGGCGTCTTCTGGAAACTATGTGTGGAACCTAGAGAATTTCTTGATCGCAGCCGCTTGTATGTTGATGTCAGGGCCGTTGTTGACCGGGTACACTCAAACTTTGAACGATTTTTACGATCGCGACATCGACGCCATTAACGAACCCTACCGTCCGATTCCCTCCGGTATCATCTCGATTCCCCAAGTAGTAACGCAAATATTGGTATTATTAGCCGCTGGCATTGGGGTGGCTTATGCTCTAGACTTGTGGGCGGGTCATGAATTCCCGATAATGACTGTTTTGACTCTCGGTGGCGCGTTTCTAGCTTATATCTACTCTGCGCCCCCGCTGAAACTCAAGCAGAATGGCTGGTTGGGAAATTATGCCCTGGGTGCTAGCTACATTGCCCTGCCTTGGTGGGCGGGTCAAGCTTTGTTTGGTACACTAGATCCCACGATTATGATCTTGACCCTGTTTTACAGTTTGGCAGGGCTGGGGATTGCGATCGTCAACGATTTCAAAAGTGTTGAGGGCGATCGGCAATTAGGGTTAAAATCTTTGCCAGTGATGTTTGGCATCAGCACCGCAGCTTGGATTTGCGTGTTGATGATAGACATCTTTCAAGCTGGGATTGCAGGCTACCTGATCAGCATCCACCAAAACCTTTACGCTGTCATTCTGCTGCTGCTGATAATTCCCCAAATTACTTTTCAGGATATGTACTTTTTGCGTAATCCCCTGGAAAATGATGTTAAATATCAGGCAAGTGCTCAGCCTTTCCTGGTTTTGGGTATGCTGGTAGCAGCCTTGGCACTGGGTCATGCGAGTTAAGCAGAGTTTTGAGGTTTGAGTTAAAAAATTTTGAATTCAAAAAATCTAATTCACTTCTCAAAAAAATACCAAGCTCTGCATTGTTAAGAAAAGTTTTGAATTTGAGTTTTGAATTAAAAAGTTTTTAATTCAAAAAATCTAATTCAAGGCAGCGGGTTATTCAAGAAAAAATGTCGAATTAAAAATTAAGAATTAAAAAAGCTAGCTTTTTTCAATTCTTAGTTTTTAATCGGACTTGATGAGGTGTGAAGGTCTGAACGTGGCAGAATTTTTCTCAAATATCAAAGATACATTGAGCAAAGTCACTAACGCAATAAGCGGTAATTCCGATCGAGAACCGCCGAAGCCTGCGAAGGGCAATAAGCTCAACTCGCCGGAATCGGAGGCGGAATTTTATACAGGGACAACGGCCCAAAGATCGGAGTATGTGGTATCAGAAGATGCTGCACCTCTAGAAGAGTCTGAATTAGAATCAGAATATTTAGAATCAGAATATTTAGAACCAGAATACGCTCGATATCCAATAGTCAACCGCAGGTGGGAAGGGTTGAGGCGCTTAATCGCTTGGTTGGAAATTGAACCTCAAGTTACCAGCTTGCAAACCAAGGGAAAAGAATTGTTGCGGCCGGGATTAAGTTTGCTGGGAACTAAATCACCCAAAAAATCGGATAGTAGCCAATTGCGGGAAAATAGCGCACCGCAGAACACCGAACTGCAGAGACATACGGAACTACAGGAAATTAGCGCACCGCAGGAAAATAGCGCACCGCAGGAAAATCCTAAAAAACGGATCTCCCGTCGCCCTAGATTTTGGATAAGTTTAGGTGTGGCCAGTATAGGCGGGGGCGCTTTAATCTACGGTTTATGGATTTTGTACACCTTAGACAAAGGTTTGCCGGATGTTAACGATTTGTCGGCCTTTAACCGCGACGGGACACTGACAATTAAGGCGGCAGATAATACGATTTTGTTGCAGTCGGGGCCTGCAACTAGAGATAAACTGAAACTTCAAGAAATTCCCGAAATGTTGGTTAAAGCTTTTATTGCCATAGAAGACCGCCGTTTTTACCAACATCGCGGGGTGGATTATCAAGGTATTGTGCGATCGATTGTTTCTAATTTGATAGCAAGAGATTTAGTGCAGGGCGGCAGTACAATTACCCAACAATTGGCTCGCGTTGTTTTTCTCAATCAGGAAAGAAGTATTAGGCGGAAGGTTCGGGAAGCTCTTTTAGCTCAAAAAATAGAGCGGGAGTTGAGTAAAGACCAAGTTTTAGAAAGATATTTAAATCTGGTTTATTTGGGTTCGGATGCCTACGGAGTGGCAGATGCAGCTTGGGTTTTCTTTAGCAAAACAGTCGATAAATTAACTTTGGCCGAGATGGCAACTTTGGCGGGCTTGCCGCCGGCACCGAGCGAATATTCGCCTTTGGTTAATCCCGATATTGCTAAGAAACGCCGCAATCTGGTGCTGCAACAAATGCAGGAAGCAAAGGTAATTACAGAGGTTCAGGCGAAGGAGGCGATGGCGGAACAGATCGCCGTTAAACCAAGTCCGCCGAAGCGATTTAAAGTAGTCGCGCCTTATTTTGCTAGTTACATTCGGAAGGAATTGCCGCGCTATGTTTCTCAGGATGCTTTGGAAGCTGGCGGTTTGACTGTCGAGACGACGGTGGATTTGAAGTGGCAGAAAATAGCGGAAAAGGTGGTTAAAGATGCGATCGAAGTTGATGGCCGCCGTCAGGGTTTTGAACAGGCGGCTTTAGTTTCTATGGACACTAAGACTGGGGAAGTTAAGGCGCTGGTAGGAGGTGGAAATTTTAAGGAAAGTCAGTTTAACCGTGCTACGCAGGCTTTGCGGCAGCCCGGATCGACGTTTAAAGGGTTGGTTTACGCAGCAGCGATGGCGGCTGGTTTTTCTCCCTATGACAGTTACGAAGACGAACCAATTATTATCGACGGCTATCAACCGAATAATTATGGCAAAAAATTTAGCGGTTGGCGATCGATCTCGGATGCTTTGACGAGTTCGGTGAATGTCGTAGCTGTGAAGGTGTTGATGGATGTGGGGTTTGAACCGGCGATAAAATTAGCCAACGATATGGGAATTAAGTCGAAATTGAGTCCGATTTATTCCTTGGCTTTGGGTTCTTCGGAGGTGAATTTGCTGGAGTTAACCAATGCTTACGGTACTTTAGCATCGCAAGGGAATTTTATTGAAGCCCACGGAATTAAGCGGGTGATTAATCAGCGGGGAGATGTGATTTATCAGGCGAATTTTAAACCGAAGCGGGTTTTGGATAAGGATAGTGCTGCGATTACTACTTGGATGTTGGAGGGTGTGGTGCAAGACGGTACGGGGGGGCCTGCGGCTTTAAACGATCGCGCTGTAGCGGGCAAAACCGGTACTTCGGAAAATGTCAGGGATTTGTGGTTTATTGGTTACATTCCACAGGTGGTGACTGGGGTTTGGCTAGGGAATGATGACAATTATCCCACGTGGGGAACTAGCGGTACGGCGGCGTATAATTGGCGCGATTTTATGAGTCAAGCTGTTAAGGGAATGCCGGTTGAGAAGTTTCCGAAGTTGCCGGAGTTGGAGGGCCGCAAACGCAGTATTAAGCCCAAACCGGTGGAGCCTAAGAGGATTATTCGCGGGATGATTGTGAATGAGGATGGTGCGATCGTACCGTACAATCCTAATCCTGAACCGAAGTATTACCCACCGCAAGAGCCGGCTTATCAAGAGCCAGCTTATCAAGAGCCGGCTTATCAAGAGCCTGCTTATGAAGAGCCAGCTTATCAAGAACCGGCTTATTAAACTATCGGTTTGGAGTAAGGACTTTATACCAATTTAATGTGAAGTTGCACATATCTCGATCCCCCTCGCATCCCCCTTAAGAAGGGGGACGAAAGATCGGAATCTTGTCCCCCCCTTAGTAGGGGCGGTGCCCCCGTGCCCGCCCTTGGCTAGGGGGGATCGGATTCTACGGGGCCTCATAAAAAATTGGTATTACTCGTTTTTTAATTGCTTTAGCCTCACCATAAAAAAGCCGTCCATGTGATGTCTGTGCGGCCACACTTTCACCCATCCTTCGGGTGATGGCTGTACGGGTAAATCAATTGTTGGCGGTTCTATTTCCCAGTGAGGATTGTTGTCTAAGAACGATCGAATAACAGTTTCATTTTCCAAGGGATGAATTGTGCAAGTTGCATAAACTAATACGCCGCCGGACTTGACAAATGTCGCTGCATTTGCTAGCAATTCCGATTGCAGTTGAGATTGTTGTTGAATGTTTTCGGGCGTGTGATGCCAGCGGGCGTCGGCGCGGCGGTGGAGGGTTCCGAGGCCAGAACAAGGTGCGTCTAGTAAAACTCTGTCTGCGAGGTTGACAAACTCTGGGAAATGGCGGCTGTCTCCGGTATGAATTTTAATAGATTTCATCTGGAGTCTGTCTGCATTTTCTTTAAGTTTTTTGAGTCTGCTGGCGGTTTTGTCGCAGGCATAAATTGTCCCTTCATCCTGCATTAATTCGGCGCTGTGGGTGGTTTTTCCCCCCGGCGCGGCGCAGGCGTCGATAATAGTTTCCCCTGGCTGGGGCGCTAGTAAATGGGTGACTAATTGAGCGCTACTGTCTTGGATTGTCCACCAACCTTCGCTGTATCCGGGGAGGTTTTGAATTGCGCCGATGCTGCCATTTAGTCTTAATGCTTGTGGCAAGTTGGGGATTCTGTTAGTTGAGATGTTGTGGGATTTGAAGGCAGCTTCGATTTGGGCGATCGAGCTTTTTAAGGGATTGATTCTCAGGTCAATCGTGGGGGATTGGTTGAACCATTCACAGAGTTGTTCGGTTTCGGCTTCGCCTATTTGTTCGATCCACAATTTTACCAGCCATTCGGGGAAGCTGTGGAGAATTCCTAGGCGTTCGACAGTTGATTTATAATTAGTAACTGTTAAGGGGTTTAAGTTGTTATCTGTTAAACGGATGTATTGGCGCAACAAACCGTTGACAAAACTGCTGAGTCCTGAAAATCCGTTTTCTTTTGCTAGTTGAACGGTGGTGTTGACGGCGGCGGAGGGGGGAATCTGGTTGAGATATTCGAGTTGATATAAGCCTAAATGTAGGATGGTACGGAGTTCGGGCGGTTGCTGGGAGGATTTCTTTGTTGCTAGTTTGTCGATGATGAAGTCGATCGATCGCATTCTCCTGACGCTACCGTAAACTAATTCTGTCACTAAACGCCGATCGAGGTCGTTGAGTTGAGAATTGCTGAAAGCGCGATCGAGTGCGGCATCTGCGAATGCACCGCGGCGGTGGACTTCGCGGAGTGCGAGAAAGGCTATTTGGCGGGGATTTTGCATGGGGAATTGTTGATATGTCAAGTTATTATAGGTGATTCAAATACCCGACGGTTGAAACCGCGTCTACACAGACAAAACTCGCCTTCGCTAGTTGAAGAAACCTAACGGTTTAAACCGCCGGTGGTCTCTAAAAGTTTCAAATTTCCTCTGGATTGATGCCCATTTCTCGCAATTTCTCGGATAGGCGATCGGCTTTTTGCTGTGCTAACTCTTTATCTTGCCGTTCTTGTTCCATTTGTTGCTGTGTTAGTTCCATTTGTCGCTGTGCTGATTCTTGTTGTCTTGACAACTCCACATAAGACAAAAACTTCTGTCCATCAGGCCGATAAATTTCCAAGTCTCCCGATTCAGTTTGAAAACGGATCTGCAAACGCGGACTCACCCAACCATCCATTAATTCAATATAGTTGAGTTTTCCATCAGAACGCAGCCAACCAATTAATTCATTATCCTCTGGACTGTAGACATAATATTCTTCGACTCCATAATCCTGGTAGAAATTAAACAGCTTAAACAGTGCTCCGATTCGATTTCCGGGCGAGAGGATTTCAAAGACTACTTGCGGGGCGATATTATCTTCAAGCCACTGTTGGTAGGAACCTCTGTAACCTTTCGGCCTGCCAAACACTACCATCGTATCAGGTGCTTGGCGAGTTTTGTTATCTCCTTCCACGGGATACCACAGCAAATCACCTGCTACAAAGACATTTTCGTTGTCTTTGTATAAGGCATCTATTCCGCCTTGAATGGTGACAATTAGTTCAAACTGTTTTGTATTGTCTGACATGGGTTTGCCGTCGCTGTCTGGGTAGATGATTTCTACTGAGGTTTTAGTTGGAATTGTTGCGGTCATGGGGATGAGTCCTTTGCTAGTATCATCAATTTCTATTTTATACCTATTTTATAGGACTTACCCACGGGACCCAGAAACCTGTTTTTTTTACGAAAATACTTCGTTCGTACTCGAAGATTAGGTAAAAAACCCGGTTTCTTTGTCGGAGTGCGTAAGTCCTGTTTTACTTATTCGGGTTTTGTTGACACCAACGGTTCTAATAAATTGCGTTCTTCAATGGGAAGTTCTAGCAAAACTCGTCTGTCGCCCTTGGTTTCCTTATAGCGGACAGCCGCTTTCAGCAGGCGGATGGGAATTTGAAATTCTTCGTACTTGCTGGTTAATTCTTGCCACAATTCTAACCAAGTGCGTGCGGCTTTGTCGCTTACCATTTCTGACATTAGCGCGGGGATGTTTCGCACAATCCCATTTCCTAATATTGAGAGACATTTGTGTTTTTCGTAAACTGCAATTAGGCTGATAATGCGAGTTTTAGTTATCGGCTCGTGCGTGTTTGCAAATAGGTTGCGGGTAATTAAATTGGCATCTTCAGAACTAACTTCCTCGTCTGATTCAATGCGTTGGAATGCGTCGTCTAAGGCGGCGAGGCCTTCATCCCAACGATTTAATCCGAGAATGGCAATGGCGCGATGGAAGAAGACATATGAATATCGATCGCCAAGTTCGATCGCTCGATCGTAAGATACTAATGCTTCATCATAGCGTTTGAGGCTCTTGAGTACAATGGCTCGTAAAACCCAAACATCCCGATCATTTTCGCCAAGTTCGATCGCCCTATCGTAAGTTTCTAAAACTTCATCGTAGCGTTTGAGGTGGGTGAGTACAATGCCTCGTAAAACCCAAAAATGCAGATTATTTTCCTCAAGCTCGATCGCCATATCGTAAGATTCTAAAGCTTCATCGTAGCGTTGGAGGTTGTAGAGCACATAGCCTCGCTTAGCCCAAGCCGACTGATTATTAGCATCAAGTTTGATCGCCATATCGTAAGATTCTAAAGCTTCTTCATAGCGTTTGAGGTCGTTGAGTACATTGCCTCGGTTAGCCCAAGCCAACTGATTATTAGCATCAAGTTCGATCTCCCTATCGTAAGATACTAAAGCTTCATTGTAGCGTTTGAGGTTGTAGAGCAAATAGCCTCGTAAAGGCCAAGCCCACGGATAATTGGTATCAAGTTCGATCACCTTATCGTAAGATGCTAATGCTTCATCATAGCGTTTGAGGTTGTAGAGTACACTCCCTCGATTAGCCCAAGCCCACGGATAATTGGTATCAAGTTTGATCGCCCTATCGTAGGATACTAAGGCTTCTTCATAGCGTTTGAGCTTATGGAGTACATAGCCTCGCTTAGCCCAAGCCAAATGATTATTAGCATCAAGTTCGATCGCCCTATCGAAAGATGCTAAAGCTTCATCGTAGCGTTTGAGCTTATGGAGTACATAGCCTCGTAAAACCAAAGCCGACAGATCGTTGGGGTCAAGTTCGATCGCCCTATCAAACGATTCTAATGCTTCATCATAGCGTTCGAGATTGTCCAAGCAACGTCCTTTTTCTAACCAATCCCGTGCCTTACCGCGAATTGCCACCAGTTTATTTGCTAGATTCAAAGCAGAAACATAATCTTTCTTCTCTTCGCAATTTTCAATTTCCCGCACGTAGGCTGCCACGCGAGAGTCTTCGCAATCATCTGTTTCCCTTGCCTGAAGCGCGCGCAGCAAATATTCTCGCTCAAGTAGCTCATTAGGTGGTAGTGTTTCCCAACTTATCTGATACTTCAAATGACTTTTTTCGGACCTATTATCAATTAGCTCTTTCCCGATCGCACTAAATCCTACTCCCAAGCGCTCCAATCGCTGTTTCAACTCTTCTTTCGTGTACCACAACCGCAAAAAATCGACAATTAAACTAATCGGCTCACCCCGATGCTTCTTCACATCCATGCAAAAACGCATCAGCACTTCTTGAAGTTCATAATACGACTCGCGCCCGATCGATTCGCTCGTCACATAACCCATTCCCGACAGTTGTTTAAGTTGGCTGGATGCTGTCTGATGCGTCATAAAACAGCGTTGGGCAATCTCTTTAACCATGACAGCCCCGCCCCGATCGCACAAAAATTCAACTATCTTTCGTTGCTGCGGCGAAAGCCACGCCATCCGCGCCTGATAGTACGGTGTCAATTCATCCAGCGTTTGCAAAAACGGTTTTACCAGTCGATCGAGCGAGTCGCGGGTCAAAAATTCCGCAAAAATCATATAAACGCGGTGGTTGCCGCCAGCCAAGTGATGGATTGCTTCAATTCGAGAACGTCCCTTTGGCGTTTCTATGAATAACTCTAGTTCTTTGTTGTCCTCTAATTTAGCGATATTTTTCAATAAGCCGACAACTTGCTCTAAATTTAGCTTTTCTAAATAATGGAGATTGAAAAAGTTGTAGAAAGGCGCTTTTTTATTGTCAATTCCTTTGAATAAATGCTGAGATGTCGCGAAAATCGTACAGAAATGATAAGTTTCTAAATAGTCTCGGAATTGCTGCTGCCCGCTGTCGCCCAACCCTTCAAACAAGTCATCCAAATTTTCTACAAGTAAAAGCAGAGTGCGCTCGGCCGCAAAATCTTTCAGCAATTCTGCTGCTTTCTGTTGAGCGGTATCGGGTAATTCACCGTAAAGCGATTCTACCCGATCGAACAATTCAGCCTTGTATTCAGCCGGATATTCTGATTGGAGCGATCGCAAAATTCGCAGGAGCAAATCGAGAAACGACGTGACGCCCCACTCTTCCTCCCGCAACCAAGCAATCAGCACTTTTTCCCGCAAATCCTCCATTTTGGAAACGCGGTGATACATTAGCGAGACTAAGTGCGTCTTCCCAATACCTCGCATCCCAATCAATAGGTGATGCTGCTCGATCGGCTGGAGGATGCTCAACCGGATTGACTCGACTAGCTCGTTTGCCAAATCGTGACGCTGCACCAACATCTCCTCTAAATCTTCGTGCTTCATCAGACTGGGCGTGAAGCGAGAAACAAGTGTACCTTTCATACTGTCAACCCCCTGGATAGTAACTGGGAACGAGAAATTCTGGTTGATACGTTTTCCATGAAATGCTTGTTATACAAGGCTTTTGAGGTTGGTACGTCTAATTTACCATATATTTAAAAAATGTACGTTATTTGTATTGTATATTTTTTAAAGCAGTGTTAGACTGCCCTTAACAAGCAAACAAGCGCCCCTAGCTGTTACTAGAGACGCTTTCGATCGCTTATCAGTTTTTGGGAGCCACTGGCTGCAACCAGTAGCACTCTCATGTTGTGTATGGTCTATATAGACCAAGGATTTCTCATGACTAATTATAACAGCGAACAGCTCAATCTGTTCACCCAGCCGATCGCAGTTACGGTGGAACTTGGTTGCACTGTTAAACGTGCCGCCCAAATAGTAGACCGCTCACCAAACTCAATCTACTACCAACTCAGGAAAAATAAACCGTATCTACGGAAGGGTGATACAGGTACATGGCAAATTGACTCGACAGGCAAAAAAGATGGCTCAATTCTTGTGAATGTTGCCATCATTTATTCTCCAACAGATAAGAATTGGAGACTTGCTTGAGCTCAAATCTCAAGGCTGCGTTAGTCCAAAGCTTAACGCAGCCTTCTGCCTCTTCGGTTGCTCAGGAAAACAGCAAGCAGAGCCTCCAAATCTGCGTCCCCAGGCAGAGCCAGGGAACAAGAAAAAATCTGAAAAATATTCCTTAAGACTTGTTACAATACACAAAACTTCATACTTTCCCCAACACTGGATGACCTTTTTCAACGCCTCCGAACCCCTAATCCGCTGCAAACAGGAACATCTCGACGTACAAGACATCGAAGGCCTGTTGCAACTCCGCTGGCAAATTGGAAATATTACTCTTTTCTCAGGATTTTATACCCGCATCGACCAAACTTTTCTGCTTTGGGGTTTGGTGACAGGGGGGATTTTTTTCACCGCTCAGTTTTTCCCCATCAGTTGGAGCTTTCAGGCGATTTTGTGGTCAACTTTGACTTTAGTTGGCACTGCGGTAATGGCTGTTTTGACTTTGTTTTGGGTAAGAGTCGAGCGAGTTAGCTGGATTCTTTACTCTTGGGCGATTTTGATGATAACTGGTTTGGTTTTGACCGATTGCAGTATTTTTGCCGGTTGGGCAGGTTTGTTGCTGCACCTTTGCGATTTGTGGTTGGGGTTGAGCGCGATCGGCTATTTGTTGACGGGACTCGGTTTGCGATCGCGCACTTTTATCCTCAGCGGACTAACTCATCTATTTAGCATCGGATTATTGCCCTTTGTCGCACCTTGGCAGTATTTGACAACGGGAATTGTTCTGGCAGGCAGTCTAATTTTGCTGTCAGAATGGCAGTGGGATATGCAATCGTCGATCGACAATACTTTGCTAAGCGCAGAACAGAAAGAATTTAACAAAATTCAACAGCAACTGCGACAGAGTGGCGCGATGGTATC
Organism: Microcoleus sp. B7-D4; assembly: GCF_036705125.1. NCBI lineage: Bacteria > Bacillati > Cyanobacteriota > Cyanophyceae > Oscillatoriales > Microcoleaceae > Microcoleus > Microcoleus sp. B7-D4. The sequence continues at coordinate 17,370 of NZ_JAUBTT010000075.1, read as the reverse complement.
CAAATAAATCACAAATGTAAAGAATTCTGTAGCACTGCTGACACTTTCCACAAATCGTACACAATAGTAAAGATACAGCATAAATAAAAAACAAACTTTAACCAGAACAGGTGTTTTGCTGTTTTACCTGTGAATCGCCAACTTTAGGGGAACGGTGTCCGGGAGGCGACTGGCTAACAATGCTGTACTTCCAACCATAAAAGTTAATTCCGGTTGAGAGTAGTTGTTAAAACAAAAAAAGTGGTGCAGGGTTTTTACCGTTTCCCCTGCTTCGCAGTCTCTGAGGAGAGGCTAAACCCTCTACTAGAACAGCCCGACGAGATTGACACAAGTTTTGACAGTTGCTCATGCCGATTTTTAAGTTCAGTGTTTAAGAAAATTGAGGAAATGCTCGCTGACGAGCATTGCAGGACTTAGGATTAAATAAGTCCTGCTTTAGTTTGGGAAATTTAAGTTCTGTTTTACTCTGACGTGCGTTTTCGCAATATTTCCCTTACTTCCATTAAAATCTGGCCCAACATATTTTTGCCGCTGCCATCTTTACCGCAACCCCAATAGTAATCAACCGGGGAATTTTCGACTATTTCCTCATCCGCAGTAGCTAGTAAAATTTCTCTAATTTCGGAATGAGTTTCAAATTTTCGGAGTACGGCTTTTCTCATGATATCATCTTTTACTTTTTCCCAATCTTTGCGGAGGGGACGAGAGCGATCGCGCCCCATTTTTGCGGCATCTTTCGGCGTTTTTGCTTGGCGAATTTGGTCACAATGAGCCGTTTGGGGAAACTTTTGTGCTTGAAAATAATGCTCAGTAGTTGGCCAATATTCTCCGTCTAACTCGAATCCATGAGTGGAAAAATTAGAAAAACAGCCGTATTCGCTGCCAGTGGTGTAGAAGTAGATAGGCATAAAGTCTGCGATTTCTATTTCGTTAATAATCTTGGTTGATCGTCAGTTTTACCTCTCTCGATTATCCACTATCTTCAACCGCAAATCAATAGTTTCAAGATGGGAACCGATGTAAGACAGCAGGGCGTAAATGAATACGATCACCCCTACCCTTTCCATAATTTCCTCAACAGAAGTCATCAAACCGTACATCAAGTTTCGCTGACCTACCGCATCTGCATAATAGCCAGTAACCATTTCCATGCCAAGTGCTCCACCGACATATATACTGCCTGCCAGTAAAAAACAATCCCTTGTTTTCCGGGGTAGGTGCAGGAGAAACTTGAGATAAGCCAGCCCAGTAACCACCACAAAAAGCGCCCCCGGAATTACCCAAATGAAGTAAAAAAATCCTCCTAAATGCAGTGCTTTTCCCAAATCGTTAATAATTAATATTTCGTGCAGACTCAAGATTTCATGTCAACAAAAAAATCCAAACATGAACCCCAGCGCTTTCCATTGCCCAAAATAGCGATCGCCCTGCTTCTTCTTAGCCGTAGCAATAATACCTAGCCAAATCGCGCAAAACAGCAAAGTAAATGACGAGTACCACGAAGGATAATTTATTTATCTGTCTAATTTAAATCAACTAATCCAGCGTTCTTAATAGTTAAAAACGTAGCGCAGAACTTGTATGATGCAACCAGCAACAGCAAAGAATAGAACCCAAATGCTGAGAGAGAAAGCAACTCTCTTCGGCGAAACAGAAATAAGGAATTTCCTCAACTTTTTGATAAACTAGAACAAGCAAAATCAAACTCTAAAGTAAAAAGTTAAAAATGGCAATAGCGGCGCAATCCGCCACCTCTGATTTTTATCTATAAAAAATTACCAATCACTGACAATGCACCTTCAAATTGAAACCTTCACTGTCCGCAAGCGGTTTGCCCTTACCATCAGCCGCGGTACAACAGCCCAAAGTACCAATTTATGGGTAAAATTAGCACACGAAGGCATCGAAGGCTGGGGAGAAGCTTCGCCGTTTTCCACAGGTTCTCGACCCCAAACTACCGAAATTCTGCTAGCCGCATTGCAGGAAGTTGCACCGCTGCTAGAAAAGTTTACTCCGTGCGATCGCCAAAAAATCGAACAAGTATTAACAGAGGTCAACTTACCCTCAGCCGCCCGCGCCGGCATCGACATGGCAATGCACGACTGGCTGGGCAAAAAAGCCGGCTTGCCCCTGTGGAAAATGTGGGGATTAGATCGATCGCGCATCGTGCCCACCTCCGTCACAATCGGCATTAATTCGCCGAGGAGTGCAAGAGAAAGAGTGCGCGATTGGTTTGGTAAAGATGCGACAGATCCAGCAAGCATCAAATACCGCGCCGTTAAGGTTAAATTAGGAAATCCCGAAGGAATCGAAGCCGACAAAGCTATGTTAACAGCAGTGCTAGAGGAAGCACCAGTTAACATTCAAATCAGTGTAGATGCTAACGGCGGTTGGAGTTTAAAAGATGCAGCCCAGATGTGTCACTGGCTGGAAAAATACCAGATAAATTATGTCGAACAGCCGCTTTCACCCGTCGCCGATATGGATGATTTTTCAGAACTGTACCGTCAATCGCCGCTGCCAATTTTTGCTGATGAAAGTTGCTTTAATAGTTCCGATATACCCAAGTTAGCGCACTGCGTCCACGGCATCAATATCAAAATGATGAAGTCAGGCGGATTGACCGAAGCAATGCGGATGATTCACACGGCAAAAGCCTGCAATTTGCAAGTAATGTTCGGCTGCTATTCAGATAGCGCGATCGCAAATACAGCAGCAGCACAACTTTCACCACTAGCTGACTATTTGGATTTGGACAGTCACTTAAATTTATTAGACGATCCTTTCACCGGTGCGATCGTCGAAAATGGGTGTTTGCTGCCAAACGGGCGATCGGGATTGGGAGTGCGGCGAATTGACCTTGTAGAATAGAAGTATCGTTAAACAGTTGACAGTTGACAGTTGACAGTTGGCAGTTGACAGTTGACAGTTGACAGTTGACAGATAAAAATAAATCTGGAGATAGTATGATACCAGTAGAATCAATTGGACAGGGAATCGATCGAGAAGCCAAGCTTTTCTTTGAAGAACACCAGCCGCCGACTGATTTAATTTTTGATGATGGTGCAGAAATGGAAAGCAACCGCCACCGTATAGCAATGACCGTTTTAATCCGTTCCGTAGAACAAGGTTTAGCTAACCGGAACGATTTTTTTGTCGGTGGCAATATGTTTATTTATTACAGCGCTAAACAGATTCGGAATCAGGATTTCCGAGGCCCGGATTTTTTCGCTGTGTTGGGTGTTGACAGCAATACTTCCCGACAAGGCTGGGTAGTTTGGGAAGAAAACGGACGTTACCCGGATGTCATTGTGGAACTGCTGTCGCCGTCAACGGCAAATCAGGACACAGGCAAAAAAAAGGATATTTACGAGCAGGTTTTTAGAACTCCTGATTACTTTGTTTTCGATCCTTTCGAGCCGAATTCTTTGCAAGGATGGCGTTTAGATGTCACCCTGCGTTATCAGCCGTTAGTGCCCAACGAGCGGGGTTGGCTGTGGTGCGAAACCCTAGGTTTTTGGTTGGGCACTTGGGAAGGAATTGTCGATCGAGAAACAGCGACTTGGGTGCGTTTTTTCGATGAATCTGGCAATTTAGTTTTGTTGCCAGAGGAAGCCGCTCAACAGCAAGCCGAAGCCGCTCAACAGCAAGCGGAACAGGAACGCCAGCGAGCCTCGCGACTAGAGGCCAGATTGCGAGAATTGGGAGAAGATCCGAGTGATCTTACCCTGAACCCAAATCACAGCTAACACCTAATCGATTTTAGATTTTAGATTTTAGATTGAAGCTAAAATCTAAAATCCCCCTCTTGAAAGTGAATCAATGACTAAAAACTATCCGATCAAAAATGGTAAAGTTGCAATCCTGCTGCACGAGGGTATTCTTGGTTCTTCCGGCAAAACAGGTTTAGCATTTTTGCGCTACAGCGAAGCACAAATTGTAGCAGTAATAGACCGCCAATGTGCCGGACAATCTTTACCAGAATTAACGGGCATTCCTCAACAAGTACCGATAGTTGCGTCCGTTGCAGAAGCACTGAAATTTGCGCCGGATATTCTGCTAATTGGTATCGCTCCTTCCGGCGGTGTTTTGCCGGCAGAATGGCTGCCAGAAATTAATCAAGCGGTAGCAGCCGGTTTGTCAGTTGTCAACGGTTTGCACGCGAAACTTGCACCTTTGATAACAGTTCCTTTAACCGAAAATCAATGGATTTGGGACGTGCGTCAGGAACCGAAATCTGTCGGTGCGATCGCCGATGCCGCCGCTGCTAAATTAAGCTGCCGCCGCGTGTTAACCGTCGGCACAGATATGAGCGTTGGCAAAATGTCAACCAGTTTAGAACTCAATCGCACTTGCTTGCAGCGGGGTTTGCGTTCCAAATTTTTGGCAACGGGACAAACGGGTTTAATGATTGGAAATGAAGGCCTTCCTTTGGATGCAGTGCGAGTTGATTTTGCGGCTGGTGCTGTCGAAGAAATGGTGATTAAATTGGGTTCTGAGTGCGATATTCTGCACGTAGAAGGGCAAGGTTCGCTATTGCATCCGGGTTCGACGGCGACTCTGCCGCTGCTGCGGGGTTCGCAGCCAACTCACTTAATTTTAGCCCACCGAGCCGGACAAACTAGCATTCGCAATCACCCGCACGTATCGATTCCCAGGTTATCAAAAGTGGTTGAATTGTACGAAATGTTAGCTGCTGCTGCGGGTGCTTTTGCAGGGGGAAAAGTGAGCGCGATCGCCCTCAACACTCATCACTTAAATGAGGCAAATGCGCTGTTAGCAATAGCTGAAGTTCAAGCAGAAACGGGATTGCCTTGTACCGATCCGGTAAGGTTTGGCGCGGAGGTTTTGTGGGAGGCGATCGACAGTTGATATGCTACAATTAACACCAACCAGCAAATAGCTACATAAAACTATGACACAAAGCATTCAAGCAAAAACACTGACACTGCTAGATGTCGAAACAAAATTTAATTTTCAACTTTGTGAAGATGAGCAATTCTTCCGGGAGTGGATTGACGATTTACCGGAAATTAGCGATGACAAAAAGCGAGCGCTCGACAACGTAAAAGCAGGTTATATCAACAGTGTCAAGTACGCGATGCTGGAAGATACCGTAAAAATGGTGGTACTGGCTCCCTTGCTATTTTTAGCAGATTTCTACTTGACTCCGTTTCATATAGAGGCAGAAAAATCAGTAGAACTGACTATTGAAGATGAAGATACAATTGTCAGGGGTAGCATCGATGTCCTGCTATTGCTGAAATCTTTTTGGGTAGTTGCGATCGAAGCCAAACGCTCTCAATATTCCGTTGAAGCTGGGCTTCCTCAGTTACTATTTTATATGCTGAATGACCCCAGCCCAGAACCAGTAACATTTGGGCTTCTGACAAATGGCAGCAGCTTTCGATTTATCAAAGTGACCAAACAAGGCACACCGCAGTATGCCGTGTCTAAACTTTTCGATATTGGGAGTCCAGGAAACGAACTTTACGAAGTCTTTCGCATTTTGAAGCAGCTAGCTGGTATAATTTCCAGTAACACCTCTTATACTTAAATACATAATATGGAACTAGATTCTGAAAGTAACAATAAATTCACTAAAGCTCACTTTGACTTTAACAATTTGCCCCAACTCACCAACCCTTGGCGACAGCTAAATCTACAAGGAGTAGCTTTAGGTTTGATTCGCTTGCCTGCTGGCGATGGCTACACATTTACTCACAGCCACGCAGAACAAGAAGAAGTTTATATTGTAGTTGAAGGCAAAGGCCTGATGGTTGTAGATGGGGAACTATTGACACTTGAGGGCGGCGATATTGTGAGAGTTTCTCCCGCAGCAAAGAGAGCATTAAAAGCTGCTGAAAATACAGCCTTGTTTGTTATCTGTACTGGAGGATTGGCTGCAGGTTATCCCAAGCAGCCCAACGCGCGCTATCTGATAGATGATGGAATTCCCGATTATGACGATGTTCCGCCTTGGTATAAGGGAAATCCCGAAATTGCCGAGAGAAATGTGCGGTTAAAAGAAAGGATGTTGAAAGCTCAATCCAAACGAGACAGTCAACAGGAATCACAATGAATGAAAGTTCTTTTTCGTTGCCGCCACAATGCGTTATCCGCCCGGCCTGTGCTCAAGACATCAAATCAATTAGAATCTTAGTGTGGAGCGCCAGACTCGATCCAACTCAGTTGCGCTGGGAGCAATTCTGGGTCATCCAATGCGAGGGAAAATTGGCAGCTTGCGGACAGTTGCGGAAATTTGCGGGGGCGCAAGAATTGGGCAGTTTGGTGGTGGCGAAAAATTGGCGCGATCGAGGTTTGGGAAGTTACCTCACAAAATATTTAATTCAACAAGCTACAGAACCGCTATATTTAGAATGTTTGGGAAAGCGACTCGCATCATTTTATACTCGCTTTGGCTTCGTAGAAGTTTCCGTACAAGAATTGCCACAGTCGCTTAAATTAAAGTTCGCTTTGTCTCAATTAGCTAAAACTTTATTCAAAATTCCTGTAACAATTATGCAGTATCCAGCAGGTTGTCTATAAGTATGACTTTTATGAATTTAAGATTCTGAATTTATGAATGGATTTTAAGTTCGACCTGTTCAATAATTGGATAACAGGGTGCGATCGACCTGCATCGATCAAAAACTCCTACCGCCTCCTGATATCTGCGTAACTCTCGATCGCCTATTAGACCTCTTGCAAAAATAATTAGGACGGGCTCTCCGGCCCATCCCACAAGAGTTATTTTTTCTTGGGAGATGGGCCGGAGAGCCCGTCCCATCAATTGATGAAAAGGATTTTTGCAAGAGGTCTATTGTCTAGGCCTAAATAGGTAGGTACACCTCAATATCGCATGGGGAGGGCGGGTGAGTTGCCAAGTTTACTTGCTTATATCATAGATCCGCTTACGGGCCCCTAATGGCGCACTGGGTGTCAGAAACCGGGTTTTTAGGGGTTTGGTGCGTCAGTTACGGACTAGATATGTATGGATATTCCGGATTGGGCGATCGAGACTGCGTAAGCTCATAATTCACTGTTGGCGGTAGTCCAGTTGGCTAAATTGGCACAGCCAGCAGCCTGATAGGTAGGCAGAAACCTCTGCAAAATCGTTGTTTGCAGGTTTCTCAGTGTCATGTGCCAGTACCAGACTCGGAAAGTGGACTGGCGATCGCCCCAAAGATATTGGACTCCTGGCAAATTAGTAAGTGTAAAGCAAGTGAGTCACAACCCAATCAAAACATAAAACCCAAAAATAAAACATTTTCACAGCAGCAGTAATGCGGAATCAGCCAATCTCTAATGTAGCTAACAACATCTACCCTTAAGGTAAATCCCACCAACTGCTCAACCACTAAATCCTTAATTCAATACCTCGGAATTACGGGATTTAGACTCCCCGCAACCGCTTCTCAAATCCCCTCAACATTTCAAAAATTCTTTGCCTTTTATCCTGATAAAACCACGGAAGGCAAGAACAATGAAATATCAAGGCAATCAATCAATCTTAACCGAGGAAATGCAGCCTCTCAAATAGCATAAACCGACAATTACACATCCCCATATATTTTAACACAACAGGAGTAAATATCATGTTCAACGTAGTAAAAGCTTTCGGCTCGATTTTCTCTACCCAAGGATACAGCACAGCTAACAATATGCTTATCAAAAATTACGTCAACACCAATTTTAACTACTTCAACGAAGAAGCTGTCGTCGATGAATCGATTTACCCGAATCAAACAGGTCGCGTCCGCTTTCAAGGTAGCTGGTGGCCCGCACGGTGCGATCGCCAAATCACCCTCACACCGGGAGACACGGTTTATGTCATCGGCGTTGACAACATCACTCTGTTAGTTTCCCTCGCTCCGGCAGACTAAATCAGAGCATGAGAGACCTGGTAATCAATTTCAACCAGGAAATGCTACTTTTCAAAGAGCCTCAAATAGGCCATAAAACTTCGATATATTTTAACACAAAAGGAGTCAACAAAATGTTTAACGTAGTAAAAGCTTTCGGTTCTATTTTTTCTCTTCACACCTACAGCACAGAAAAGAATATCTTAATGGATAACTACATCAACACCAATTTCCACTACTTCAACGAAGAAGCAGTAGTTGATGAATCGATTTACCCGAATCAAACAGGTCGCGTCCGCTTCCAAGGTAGCTGGTGGCCCGCACGGTGCGATCGCCAAATCACCCTCACACCGGGAGACACGGTTTATGTCATCGGCGTTGACAACATCACTCTGTTAGTTTCCCTCGCTCCTGCAAACTAAACTAGAAAGTAATCTCAACTTTTTCACTGTCTGAGCCCCGACTTATTCAAGAAGTCGGGGTTCTGACTATTCTGTTTTTTTGTGGCTATTTGGCGATCGCTTCCACTCAACATCTGACGCAAGACAGCAATATCTGCCTCAGTTTATTTGCCAGTAGAAATATGGCCGATCGCGCTACAATAAAATGGCATTTTTGAGAGCTTGTTTGTTGAGGCGATCGCCGAGTTGAGATTCGCTACTTTCTCGGGTGACTGCTGCTTTTTCTGATGCCTTAGCGATCGGTAGTGGTTCGAGCAGTTGGGCTTGAGCTTCCTGAATTGAAGGGTAATTTTCAGCCCAGGATGAAATCGCTTCTGAAAGGACATCGATATCATCGGATAAGGGTTCAATTAGCTGCGCTAGTTCGGTTAATTGTTCGACCCCGAAGAGCGATCGCTGCTGAGTTAATAGTTCGATAAACGAGTCGATATTTTGTTCGGGGAGTGACATCGATTCCCGTTGGATTTTGTTAATTGTTTGGCGAACAAATTCGAGAGACAAATCTAATAATTGCGCGATCGTCTCTAAATTTATCCCCAACCCTATCGTGCGACGAATGGCTTCTAACTTCGCCTGCCGCTCACCTTGTTCGAGTCCTTCTTCTAAACCTTCTTGCTTGACTTCCTGGTAAAATCGAGTTTGTCTGAGTTCGCTTAAATTCAACATGGCGGCAATTTCCTCGCGGCTTTTCTGGGGGAGTTTGTAGACGATAATTGTTTCGATGAGGTTAATTAAATCGCGTTGAACGGTGGGATCGGATATCTGTTGTCGGGCCATTGCGATCGACTGGCGTGCTTGTTCTGCTGCTGTCTCTGCTGGCTCGATTACCAGTTTAACAACTTTGACTCCCAGCGATCGATCTGCGGCTTCTGGCAATTCATCGAGGTAAATCCGTTGGACGCGCTGACTCGTTAAGAGTTCCTGAAATTGCAGCATCTGTTCGTGTTCGATGCGGCGATTGGGATAGATGACAACCACGCGCCAAGGATTGAGGGGTTTGTATTGTCGCAGATAGAGAAAGAGTTCGCCAAAGATGCGGTAGTACAAGTCGGCATCGGGTTGAAACTGAACTTCAGCCAAGTAAAATGGTTTTTCAGGTTCTTCGGTTTTGGGGAGAAATAAGCCATCGATGCGGAATGCGAGTTGTTTGATTTCGCGGGAGGTGAATTCATAGGCGGTGGCTTCGTCTGGGGAACGATCTATCAGTTCAAAGAAGAAGCGGGGAAATTCCTGAAACAGGCTGTAGAAAATGGTGTCTGTTTTCATGAGTTGTCGATGCGAATCGAAGATGGGTACTATACCATGCCGAGAGAGAACTATGACACAAGAACCCATTATGGGAGAAATCGATTTTTAGGCAGGGCAACATTTTATGCTATTGTCAAACTTGATTTTTACAGGAAATTTGGTATAAAATGGTCGATAACAAAGATACTATAGAAGTGCCTTTACGACCTCTTGTTTGGATGGGAGACTCTCGCAAAAATATCCGCGAGTTTCCTGAAGAGGTACAAAAAGCGGTAGGTTATGCGCTACAACTGGTGCAAGCTGGGGAAACACCTTTGTCAGCCAAGCCCTTTAAAGGGGTGGAAAGCGGTGTGTATGAAATCGTCAAACGTTACGATACGGATACTTACAGGGCGGTTTATGCTCTCAAGATTGGTGACAAAATCTATGTGTTGCACGCTTTTCAGAAGAAATCAAAGCAAGGGATTAAAACCCCACAGGCTGATGTTGACTTAATTAAAAAACGCTATCAAGACGCACTAGCGAGGGAGGAACAATTATGACAGAAGAAACCATTTTTGAAGAAAGCAGCGGTAATGTATTTGCTGACCTTGGATTGGCAGATGCTGACGAACTTTTGGCGCGGGGTAAAATCGGAATTCAGGTACTTCGTCTGTTGAAACAGCGCAACTTGGAACAGCGTGAAATGAGCGAGTTACTGGGCATTCCACAACCAGAAGTCTCTCATTTAATGGAGGGAGAGTTTCAACGGTTCAGCGAGGGAAAACTACTGCTTTTCCTCAAGCGACTCGATACGGAAATTACTTTACATCTTCGCCCTCGTAATAAGGGAAATCAATCTGCTGAAATTGCGATCTCGCTATAGGACTTTGGGGAACCGATCGCCCTGTTGAATTTTTTCGCAAAGGCGATCGGGGACTTCTAGCTTTTATCTATTTCACTCTCCTCATCTTTCTGCAACGCAGCCAAGATTTGAAAGCACAGCCGAAGCAGAAAGAGCAGAAATCCTGCTTGGGGATTGAGCCAGGTGGCAACACCCACTACAGTAAACTCGATTACTTTGAGCCATTTTTTCTTATTTGAACTCTTCATGTTGGTCATCTTTGTTGAAACTCTCAACAATCTGCCAAATGCAAGATAGGAGGCTGGTTTTAGATACGATCGCCTACCGCTCAGGTTATGTACAAGTTTGTCCAAGTTACGATCGCGTCGCTATAATTGGAGAAACCTGAAACCACTACATGACAGAACGTACCGGGCGATCTCTGAGGTTATCGCCAACTCAACTGAAAAACGCGGACAGCGCATTAGCAAAATTTGGTAGCAAATCCGATTTGGCTGCTGAATTAAAGATGTCGCGTACTACCATCCACAAATTTTTCAAAGGTGAAGCTGTTCAGCGCAAGCAGTTTCTTTGCATCTGCAAAAAGCTCAAACTGAAATGGGAACCCGACGCTGAACAGGTTCAGGAGAAAGGTAAACCACCGAATTCACTGTCAAATCTGCCTGCCGAGAGCGTCAAAGATCCTGTTGATGCGTTGGTTCAGCAGGTACGATCGCGCCTCCACGATGACATCCAACCCTTGCACGGCAGAATGCCGCTTTGGGGTGTCGATCGTTGCGTGCCGTTGAGTGACTTGTTTGTGGATGTCAATATTCTGGAGGAACTCAGTAGTAGTCGTAGATCGGAATTGGATGACTTGTGGCAGGACTTTAGCCAAAATCGCAGCTACCGCAGTTTCGATCGCATTGGTTTGGGCAAAAAGCTAAAACGGGTATCAGGTTTAAAGGTGCTGGCAAAGAATGCGAACCTGATGGTAGTGGGCAAACCGGGTTCGGGAAAGACCACGTATTTGCAGCGAGTGGTGATGGAGTGCAACGCAGGTAATTTACAAGCGCACCGCATTCCGGTTTTGATTAAACTGCGAGATTTTGTCGAGGATGGGGGTGAGGTTGCCTACTCGCTAGAGCGTTATCTAGAAGGGTGCTGGCGGTTATCGGATGCCGAAACTCAATTGGCGTTAGATCGAGGTCGGGCGCTGGTGCTGCTGGATGGGTTGGATGAAGTGACGGGAGAAGATGGGAAGAGCATCGCCAAGGAAATCAAGCGGTTTGCTCGCACTTATCCGCAGGTGCAGGTAATTGTGACCTGTCGAACGCAGAGTCAGGAATCACAGTTTGAGCGATTTGATTATGTGGAAGTAGCTGATTTTAATGAGTCGCAGGTGCGATCGTTTTCAGAACATTGGTATAAGGCGGTGATGCGGGATGAGTCGGGGGGACTGGCAAAAGCGAAGGAGTTTTTAGAACAACTATTTTTAGAGGCAAATAAGCCGATTCGGGACTTGGCAATTACGCCGATTTTGCTGAGTTTGACTTGTGCAGTGTTTCACCCGACGGGGAAGTTTCACTCGAAGCGTTCTAAGCTTTATGAAGAAGGGTTGAAGTTATTGCTGGAGCAATGGGATAAGGATCGGGCGATCGATCGGGATGAAATTTATCGTGATTTGTTGCTAGAGCGGAAGCTGGAGTTATTGAGCTTTCTAGCAGTGAAGAAGTTTGAGCAAGAGCAATATGTGTTGTTTGAGCAGGCGGAAATTGAGAGATATATTGCGGAGTTTTTGGGAATTGGGCAGCGGGATAGTCGATCGGTGTTGAGGGCGATGGAAGCGCAGCATGGATTGTTGATTGAGCGATCGCAACAAATATGGTCATTTTCGCACTTGACATTTCAAGAATTTCTTGTAGCAAAATGGTTCATTCAGCATCAAGATTTGCAGCAACTCATTTGTTATATGTATCAAGGACATTGGAAGGAGGTATTCCCACTAATCGTAAGTATGTTATCAGCTTCTGATTCAGAAAAGTTATTGACATTGCTCCAAGATCGTATTAATGATTTAATTAAACATAATAAGCAGCTTCAAAAATTCTTGCTTTGGGCACAAAATAAAACTGATTCTCTCCGAGATGCCCGATATAAACCAGCAGCCATACGGTCATTTTATATTTATTTTGCAGAGATTCATTTTAATTGTATTCAATATTTTCTTCATCCTGCTATTAGGGATATTCTTGCCTATAAAATCGATCCTAATTTTAGGCAAGATGTAGCTGATAGTTACAAACGCCACAATACCGCTCCTAGCGAATTTGTCTTTAGTCTGTCAAATGACATTGCAATTGATATTGCTTTTGCTCTTCTTTTTGATGCCGATGTTCTATTAACTTGGGCTATCAGGTATATGCAACAAGCTATAGTTGAGCTTGAAACCCCTCCTCAGTTAAAACTCGTTCTACAGTCTCTTATAGATGATATTTTACTTGCTCTAGTTACCTCACCTACAGAGTGGAAAAGATGTAGAAGTATAATGCGCTCTATCATGATTAAGTATCGTAACATTGGACAACATAAAAGATTTACTAATTCTCAGCAAAGTCTGTTTGACAAGTATTATAATGCCAATGTATTGTTGTGGAATTGCTTGCATTCAAGTAATTGCAGCTTCGCAATTAGGCAACAAATTGAAGACGCTCTACTATTACCGATCACGGAAATCGAAAAACGCAAACTGGAAAAAGCAGAGTAGGGCAATTCGCTATAAATCCTGTCTTATCTAATTTCGGCAGGGTTTATTTCAATAAACCGTGCCTTGAGTATGCTTAAATAATCTTAGACACTCGCTAACCATATTTAAACCAGTGAACTTTCAATCAGTCATTGCCACCTTAAACAAATTCTGGAGCGATCGCGGTTGCCTGATCGCCCAATCCTACGACACAGAAAAAGGTGCAGGAACCATGAATCCCCACACCTTTCTCAGAGCAATTGGCCCCGAACCTTGGTCAGTCGCCTACATAGAACCCTGTCGCCGCCCCACCGACGGACGCTACGGCGAAAATCCCAACCGCTTCCAACATTACTATCAATATCAAGTTTTAATTAAACCCTCTCCTCCCAATATCCAAGACATCTATTTAGACTCCCTCAGAGCATTAGGAATTCGCCCAGAAGACCACGACATTCGTTTCGTAGAAGACAACTGGGAATCGCCCACCCTCGGAGCTTGGGGGGTCGGCTGGGAAGTCTGGCTCGATGGCATGGAAATCACCCAATTTACCTACTTTCAACAGTGCGGTAGCATTGACTGTCGCCCCGTCTCCATTGAAATTACCTACGGACTAGAACGCCTCGCAATGTATCTCCAAGAAGTCGATGCCATGACGAAAATTCAGTGGAAAGATGGCATCACTTACGGCGACGTTCACCTGCAAGGAGAAATAGAACAGTGTACTTATAACTTTGAAGCTTCCAATCCCGAATTGCTGTTTACTCTATTTGGACTGTACGAGCAAGAAGCAGAACAATTGACCAAAAAAGGATTGGTTTTGCCTAGTCTTGATTATGTGCTAAAATGTTCTCACACTTTCAATTTACTCGATGCTAGAGGTGTGATTTCGGTAACGGAAAGAACCCGCTACATCACCAAAATTCGCAATTTGGCCCGGCGAGTTGCTCAGCTTTATTTGGAACAGCGCGAAAAACTGGGTTTTCCTTTAGAAAAAGCTGTAAAAGTTTGAGTTTGAGTTGGATTGTGGGGCGGGCATCTTGCCTGCCTTAAGAAGGGGCAAGATGCCCGTTCCACAAAGAGTGAGTTGGATTGGGGAGTGGGCATCTTGCCTGCCTCAAGAACGGGCAAGATGCCCGTTCCACGAAAGCCATATTTTTAATTAATTAAATGCCTAATTATTCGGAAAATAATACAGAAACAAATCCTCAACTGCGAATTGATAATGTTAGTTTAAAAACACCGATCGCCTCAAGTCATTTGTTGGAAAATATATCATTTCAGGTACAGAAGGGATCTCGCGTGGCAATTGTTGGCCCTTCAGGTGCGGGGAAAACAACGCTGTTGCGGTTGCTAAATCGGCTCAGCAGTCCCACCAGCGGCTCGATTTATCTGGAAAATACAGAATATCGCCAAATACCTGCGATCGAACTCCGCAAACAAATCACCCTCATCCTGCAAGAATCCAAGCTTTTGGGAATGTCGGTGCGAGAAGCATTGGCTTATCCTTTGAAGCTGCGGGGCGTGACTTCATCAAACATTGCTGAGAGAATTAGCGGGGCGATCGAACAACTGCACATACCCCAAGAATGGCTCAATCGCAGCGAATTCCAGCTTTCCACAGGCCAAAAACAGCTCGTGGCGATCGCCCGCGGCATCATCCTACAACCAAAAATCTTGCTTTTAGACGAGCCAACATCTGCCCTAGACGCAGGAAAAGCCGCCCACCTTTTGCAAGTATTGATACAGCTAACAAACGGCCAAACCACAATTGTAATGGTAAACCATCAATTAGAATTAGCCGAGCAATTTAGCACGCGAATTCTGCATTTACAGCGCGGAAAGCTCATCGAAGACTTGCCCTCTCATCAAATAAATTGGGTGCAACTGCGGCAAAATTTAATCCAAGCAGAAGCAGAAGCTCAACAAGAATGGTGAACAAACTAAAAAACATTTTCTGCGACTAGATACGCGGTGGAAATCCCAGAACCTTCTTCTAAATTCGCTTGGTTTAACCTCTGGTTGCGTAATTAATTTGGATGTTTTAACCGCAGAGGGCGCAGAGGGCGCAGAGAAAGAGAAGAGAAGAGATAAAGAGAGAAGTTTACCAATTGTTGAGGATTGCTAGAGATACAGTCAGATATTAGCTTTGGGAATGTTGTTTAATGTTGGCATTTGTGCTTTTACGCTAAATTGTTACTGCGGAATTAAACCCATTTTTTGATAAAGTGGCCGGACGAAGTTTTTTAAAGCTGGCAACTGTTTGGTAAAAACTATCGAGCCTAAAACACAAATTATACCTCCAATGATGACTGTATTGGGAGCGCCGATATAATTTGCCAATCCGCCGCCAACTAAATTCCCAAACGGTGTCACTCCAAAAAATGCCATCGTGTATATGCTCATCACTCTTCCGCGTTTGTCATCTTCCACAATTGTTTGCAAAAATGTGTTTCCTCCTGCAAATTGCAAAATGAAACCAAACCCCACAAACAACATCATGATTAATGACAGCCATAAGACGCGAGACAAACCCAAACCTATCAGCCCGAATCCCATAATTGCTGGTGAAATCGCAATCCATTTGCCGATGCCAACTACACTTTTGCGCGAAATCAAATAAATCGCCCCCCCAAAGGCTCCGACTCCCGAAGCAGCCATCAAAAAGCCTAGGGCTTCTGGGCCGCCGTGCAGGATTTTGGTAGCAAAAATCGGGACTAAAACTGTGTGGGACATTCCCGCAAAACTGACTAATGCTAATAGCAGTAAAATTGCTCGAATCGGGGGAAATCCGAAGGCATAAACGAATCCTTCTTTTAATCTTTGTAAGGGTTTGGTATTAGTTGCTGCAATATTACGGGCTTTGATCTGCATCGCTAATAAGCCTGCAATTACAGCGATGTAGCTGAGTCCGTCAATGAGAAAGCAATAACTTGGGCCGACTGTAGCTATCAGCAAACCTGCAATTGCTGGGCCGATTAATCTGGCCCCGTTGAACATGGAAGCGTTGAGGGCGATCGCATTTGCTAAATCTTCTTTCTTTTCTACAAGTTCCGGCACAAAAGCTTGCCGTGCCGGCGCGTCAAACGCATTAATTGCGCCTTGAAAGAAACTCAGTACCAGGATCTGCCAAATGTTAACGACTCCTGTTAGCGCTAAAAATGCTAGCGCTAAGGATTGAACCATCGCTAATATTTGAGTGGCAATTATGACTCGGTGGCGGTTCCAGCGATCGATTAAAACTCCTGCAAAAGGCAGTAAAATTAATGTGGGGATTTGACTTGTAAATCCCACCACGCCCAGCATCCAAGGTGAATCGCTCAAATTGTAGACAAGCCAAACAGTAGCGACTTGCGTCATCCAACTGCCAATCAGTGAGAGGCCTTGTCCTGCAAAAAACAGGCGATAATTTCTCGATCGCAGCGCTGGAGGAAGTTCTATTGTTTTGATTTTTGCTAGTAGATTCATGCTGCAAGTACGGCCTTAGCAATCCTATTTGATTGGTAAACATTTTTTTGGGGTAGCGTCCCTGAGCCTACCCCTAATTAGCGAAGGGCAATCATCGGGGGACGGCCCCTAGACTCATTATGACCGAAAAATTGGGTTTAAAGCCTCGTCCTTCGCTTGACGGCTTTTTTTGAGCTTAAGGCTTCTAATGAGCTCCCTTAGAGCATCTGATTTCGATCTACCGCGTGATTCGCAGTAAGATTCTAGCTTCTCAAACTCTTCATCAGTCAGCCTAAGAAATACGCTCTTTTTCATGGCAAAGTATAGCTAGATGATCTACAATAATAGCATGAAAACATTGAAGTTTAAGCTATATCAAAGCAAGCGGAATAGACACCTCAAGCGAAGTATCAATGCTGCCGGGGTGATCTACAACCATTGCATTGCACTCCATAAACGGTACTACCGAATGTGGGGAAAGCATTTGAATTGTGCAAAACTTCAATCGCATATTGCCAAACAGAGAAAGCGTAAAGCGTTCTGGCAAACGGTCGGCTCTCAAGCTGTGCAGGATATCTGCCAACGAATTGAGAAAGCCTACCAACTGTTTTTTAAGCATCACAAGAAAGGAGTTAGACCGCCCGGATTCAAGAAAGTTCGCAGATACAAATCGTTCACTCTCAAGCAAGCTGGCTACAAATTCTTAGGCGGCAATCGAATTAAGATTGGGAATCGCGTTTATCAGTATTGGAATTCCAGAGAGATAGAGGGGACGGTCAA
>NZ_JAUBTT010000074.1:21095-45719 GCF_036705125.1 Microcoleus sp. B7-D4 | reverse complement strand
GTTCACTCGACCACCATGATAATATCATACTACTATTGTTTATAATTGCTTATAAACTCAACGAAGTTTTACAATACGTCTCCATTGCTTGAGTCGGTTGATAGCAGATTCAACTATATTGCGTTGACGGTAGATTTCACGGATAAAAGGATCGCGACGCAGTTCATTTGAAAGTCGTGGGATGGTAAAACGGATACCTCGCCGACGTAGATCGCGAAGGATGCGACGACGTGCGATCGCCTTTGTCTCCTACGAATCTTTCAGGGGGTTGACGCGGAGGACCTGCACCAGAATGCGCTTACTGCTCCTTGTTCCATCAATGGTTCTAAAAAAATTGACTTGTTACGTTGACAAGCTACTCAGAATAAAAGTTATAGGTTTACCTTTACCCTCACTTTAACGGATGTGTATTTTGGTACTAAAACCACCACGAGAACGGCCTAGTTTTTCCTGTGATTCGCCTCCTTTTTTCCACCATAGCCGAGGGTTGGTGGGCACGAATCACGGTTCGAGTGACGTAATGAACCGGATAGTCTAGCTTTCGGAGTTGGTCCGTATCGGCTTGTAGGCCTTATAAGACTTATTTCCTTCGATCGGCTTTTTGCCACCGATAAAACCGTGTTGCCACCCTGAACCCACTTACTATAACGTTTTGGCGGGTCTCACCACGGAGTCCCGGTTGTGAGTATCGACATAATGCCATTGACAACTTGTCGATGGTCGTGGCGCAGGCTTACCGGTTTTGGGTTGGAGCGGTGGTAGTAGCGGTTTTAACTAATCCCACTGTTCCGTACTTAAGTCTCCAAGGGTTCCTCAAGACTCCCTGCCGGAGCACGCCTATTTTCGAGGATACAACGAGGCAAGAAAACACGCCCTAGGCTTTTAAACTCATTATTGAGGATATCCACTGTATCACTTAAGTCAAGCATTGTCATGGTTTTAACACATATATTGTTTGCCATCCCCCTAGAGAAATATTTTTGGGTGAAATTATGTAAATAATTGTAAAGTTCTGAGCGATCGAACCAGTAGTAGGAGAAGATAGACGCAGCAATAAGGTGGCATCTATAAATTTTAGCTGAAAAAATCCTCTCCAAAATGAAATTAAGAGACGGGACATCTTCTTGATAATCTCTCCTTAACCATAATATCACTTGAGTGAGGCCCGACGATTAAAAGGTTGATTAATATCAGGGGAGAGGGTGGTATAAAAAACTACCTCAACATTAGGTACTCGATCTACTTACGGTAAAGTTGTTGTCTAATAGCGTCGGAAGAATATGATCAGAAAAAAAATTAGCAAAGTGTTGGTGGGATTAAGAACCCGTCATTTTTTGATAATCGATGCAATTTGTTTTGCGATCGCACCGTTACTGGCCTTGGAAATTCGTTTAGATGGCATATTGGATCTGACTCCCTACTTACAGAGCCTAGCGGTAGTTACAGTATTATTTGTAGCAGTCAAACTTCTAGTATTTTATGCCGGCGGCTTCTACAAGCGTTACTGGCGGTATGCGGGCCTGGAAGAAATGGCACAAATAACGATGCTGATAGGTATATCCCTAGCAGGGGAAATTATCTTGTTCCAAGAACTCTACCAGCTAAATAATTCGCCGATCGCAAATCTGCCACGATCGCTGCCGCTACTAGACACTATGATCAGCTTTTTGTTAGTGGCGGCGATTCGTTTCAGCATTCCAGCCCTGGAAAGATGGAACCAAAAATCGTGGAAAGTTCAGCAACGCGAGCGCGTCCTGATAGTCGGTGCGGGCAGTGCAGGCACATCTCTGATGCAAACGATGCAGAGGAGCCCAGAGGTAGGACTAGAGCCAATCGCTTTCATAGACGACGACCGCAAAAAAATCTCCAAGCAGATTGGCAGACTGACTGTAGTCGGCAATCGCTGTAACATTCCGGAGGTAGTTCGATCGCTAAATATCGACAAAGTTATGATTGCCATCCCCTCAGCTCCGGGAAAAGAGATTAGGGAAATCGTAGAAATTTGTCAGTCAATTGGGATTCCAACCAGCACGCTCCCCGGCCTCAATGAAATCATCAACGGTCGTGTCAGTTTAGGTAGCCTCAGAGAAGTACAGATTGAGGACTTGCTCCGCCGCGAACCCATTCAAACCGATGTTGAGAAAGTCTTGGGATTGATTGGAGGCAAGAAAGTTCTAATTACCGGTGCGGGTGGCTCCATCGGCAGCGAACTTTGTCGGCAAATATTAAAGTGCGCTCCTGCGGAAATCATCATCGTCGGACACGGAGAAAATTCTGTATTCAACATTCAACAAGAATTAGGAAAAGTCCTGTCAGAACTCAAAAAAACCAGCAAAATCCCAACAGATATTACTCGCGTGACAGCCTTTATGGCCGATATTCGCTTTCGCGAGCGCTTAGAGTACGTTTTTCTAACAATGAGACCAGACATCATTTTTCATGCGGCCGCTCACAAACACGTACCCATGATGGAATTAAACCCGCCGGAAGCGATTACTAACAACGTGCGGGGGACGAAAAATCTGCTGGATCTGGCATTGAAATACAATGTGCAACAATTTGTGATGATTTCCACCGACAAAGCGGTGAATCCAACTAGCATTATGGGAGCTAGCAAAAGAGTTGCCGAAATGCTGGTGCTGCAAGCAGCCAAAAAAAGCAAAAACCCATTTGTAGTGGTTCGTTTCGGTAATGTTCTTGGCAGCCGCGGTAGCGTCGTACCTACTTTCAAGCGACAAATTGCTGAGGGCGGGCCGATCACAATTACCCATCCAGATATCACTCGCTATTTCATGACCATTCCCGAGGCAGTTCAACTGGTTTTGCAGGCAGCAGTCATCGGCAAGGGCGGGGAAGTATTCATGCTGGAGATGGGGGAACCAGTCAGAATTTTTGATTTAGCAAAAGATTTGATTCGGCTCTCAGGATATGAAGTGGGTAAAGACATAGAAATCGCGTTTACAGGGCTGCGGCCGGGAGAAAAATTGTTTGAAGAACTGTTTATTCCGGGCGAGAAATACAACCGCACTAAACACGAAAAAATTCTGAGTCTCGGCAATGCCAGCCGCCTAGTGAAAGAAAATATTGACCAGGAAGTAGAAGCCCTTTGTCAAGCGAGCGATCGCAATGATGCGAATTTAATTGTCTCAATGCTACAGCAGTTAGTGCCTGAGTATGTACCAGGGTATTCAACCGCCAATTTGCACGCCAATACAGCCCAAAAAACAACCCCTGTGGCAAAGATTAGCAGTGCAGCATCTATTCAGTTAGAGAATGAGTTGCGGGTGGCTCTGGCAAATGAGGAGTTTCGGATTCACTATCAGCCGATCGTCTGCCTGGAAACTAATAAGATTAATAGTTTTGAAGCGCTGTTGCGCTGGCAGCACCCGAATCGAGGTTTGCTTTGGCCAGACGAATTCCTACCAGCGGCAGAAGAAACCGGCTTGATTGTTCCTATTGGCGAGTGGGTACTGTGGCAAGCTTGCAGCCAGATGCGGATTTGGCAGTCGCAATTTCGTCTTAACGCTCCTTTAACAGTCAGCGTGAATCTGACTAGCAAACAGTTTTTCCAAGCTGACTTAATTGAGACGATTGCCAAAATATTGAAAGAAACAAATCTCGATGCTCAGAGTTTGAGGTTAGAAATTCCTGAGTATGTTGTGACGGAAAATTCCGAGTTGGCTGGGTCTGTTTTTCTCAAACTTAAAACTTTAGGGGTGCAAGTACAAATCGACCACTGTGGTCTTAGTGATGTATCATTAACTCAGCTCTACCAATTGACGCGGCTGAAGTATGGGAAATTCGACAGTTTGAAGCTAGATTGCTCTCTAGTCACCGGCCTGGATGCTAGCAACCCCAACTTAGAAATTTTTCACAAAATTATTGCCATAACTCAAGAGTTAGGTATGGGGATGATTGCCACAGGAGTAGAAACGAGCTGGCAAATAGCTCAGCTAAAATCTATGAAGTGCGTCTACGGACAGGGATACTTTTTCTCGAAGCCTGTAGAAGGCTCTAAGGTAGAAAAATTGATTGGGGGTATGGCTGTTAAAAGTTAAGGGGCCTTACAGCAATAGTCCGGACAGTTTTTATATTACCCAATGGCTTATTCTCGGTTGACTTCGCAGCCCCTGTGGATAATTAAATCAATGTCAGCTCCACCCCGCTCGTTGCATTTAATTGGACTTTATTTATGATCCTTGCGCCGCGTAAGCTTGTAGTCTCGTTCCAAAAACTGTCCGGAGTATTGTTACAGGATTCTGGTGTGCTTGTAACTGAAGCTATGCTAGTAGAATATTATCTGCCAAAATTTACCGAATTCGGATCTATCTCTCATGAAAATTTGGCGATATCAGAAAGGGCTCGATTTCTGGAATAAGTTGACAAGTGGCTCCACCAATCGCCAAATTTTTGGTGCGGCTGTTACGGTTGGTATAGGAACCGGATTCGTGAAAGTGGCATCTGTCGGCAAAGAATTAGTGGTTGCTTGGAAATTTGGTACAGGGGATGCTCTGGATGCGTTTTTAATCGCGTTAGTGGTTCCTTTTTTGATTACCAATGTTATAGCTGGCTCTTTTAAAGCAGCTCTCATACCTACTTACATTCGAGTAAGAGAACAGTCAGGTATAAAAGCAGCTCAAAAACTTTTTTCTGGAGCCATAGCCGGGAGTCTGGGACTGTTAGGAATCACAACGGTATTAATGCTGGCTACTGCACCAATGTATATGCCAAAGCTGGCGGCAGGCTTCAATGCTGAAAAATTAGATCTGACTTACAAGCTGCTGTGCGCGATCGCTCCGATTATCCTGCTGAGCGGTACGATCACGATCTGGGGTGCTGTTTTGAATGCAGGAGAGCAGTTCGCTTTAGTGGCTGTTGCTCCGATTATTACTCCTGTTATTACGATGCTATTTCTTTTCGGGATTAATTCTTGGGGTGTCTTTAACCTGGCATCTGGGTTAGTCTGTGGCCAACTGCTGGAAATGATTGTGCTGGGAATCACACTGCGGCGACAGGGTATTTCATTGCTGCCAAAATGGTATGGATTTGACACTCATCTAAGTGAAGTAGCTGGTCAGTATGCTCCGATGATTGCTGGCGCATTTTTAATGTGTAGCACTGGTTTAGTCGATCAATCAATGGCAGCAATGTTGCCATCAGGAAGTGTAGCTTCATTGAACTATGGTAATAGAATAATTTCCTTGCCGATTACAATAACTAGCACAGCATTGAGTACAGCAGTGATTCCCTATTTTTCAAAAATGGTTGCCCGTGAAGACTGGACAACTTTACGTCATACCCTTAAGCAGTATCTGGGGCTAATTTTTGCGGTTACTATACCCCTAACTGGGTTAATAATCTTATTTTCTGAGCCGATAGTCCAAATCCTCTTACAAAGAGGTTCATTTACGGCTAACGATACTCATTTAGTAGCTCAAATTCAAGTTTGTTACGCATTCCAAATCCCTTTTTATATTTCTGGTATGTTGGTGGTGCGTTTAATTTCAGCTATGCGAAACAATCAAATACTGATGTGGGGTTCGGGCTGCAACCTAATTGTCAATATTAGTTTAAACTATTTATTTATGAAATGGTTGGGAGTTCCGGGTATTGCTTTGTCCACCAGTGGCGTTTATCTGTTTTCATTTTCATTATTATTTTTTGTAGCAATCCAAAAGATCAAACTAACCGAACGAAATTTACAAGTGTGAGAAAATATAGGACCCCAAGAAAATGCGTTGTACATTGATTATTTATTCACTGACTTCTGGTGGTGCGGAGCGGGTAATATCGAACATGGCTAATTATTGGGCAGCAAAGGGTTGGGAAATAAATCTATTAACTTTTGATGACGATAAGAAAAAACCATTTTACGATCTTGACTCCCAAATTTCCCATATTCCTTTAGATATAGCCGGACAGTCTCCTAACCCAATCATAGGTATCTGGAATAATTTAACCCGCATTCAACCACTGCGAACTGCGATAATTAGGAGTAAACCTAATGTTGTCATTAGCTTTATGAACCAAACAAATGAAATCGTTTTGTTGGCAACTCGATGGTTGAACGTACCAGTGGTAGTGTCAGAGCGTAACGATCCGGCAAGCCAAACTACAGGTAAGATTTGGGTAAAACTGCGCCAATGGACTTATCCATTTGCCAATCGCATTGTTGTTCAAACCAAAAGGGCAGGGGATTATTTTTCATCTAAGCTACAAGAGCGTATTTGTGTTATACCTAACCCAGTATTGTTGCCTCCAGATGAAAAAAAAATATCTGACAAGCTGTTGAGTGATCGCTCGCTAATTGGGATTGGTCGTCTCGAACACCAAAAAGGCTTCGATTTGTTGCTGGAAGCAATGGCAAAACTGAAAGACGGTTATCCCGAATGGACATTAACCATTTTAGGAGAAGGAGAGTTACGCCCACAATTAGAATCTTTGCGTAATGAATTGGGATTGGGCGATCGCGTTCATCTCCTTGGACGAGTAACAAACCCCCATGAATTTCTCAAACAGGGAGATATTTTCATTATGTCTTCGCGCTTTGAGGGTTTTCCCAATGCCTTGTGTGAAGCGATGGCTTGCGGGCTACCAGTCATTTCCACAGATTGTCCTAACGGGCCAAGAGAGATTATCCGCGATGGTGTAGATGGTATCTTAGTCCCGAATGAAGATGTGTCAGCATTAGCCGCTGCAATGGAGCGCTTAATGTCCGATGAAAAAGAACGCCAACGTTTAGGCGATCGTGCTAAAGAGGTAACAGAAAAGTTCGGTTTAGAAAAAGTGATGCTGATCTGGGAATCATTAATTCATGAAGTAATCAAGGAGTCATAGAAATGTTCACAGAAGATAGCAAACCAGTACAAAACAATCAAAAATACCAATATGTATTTACAGGTGGCACTGCAACTTATAACCGTCGCCATACTCTCCATCGGGTTTACGAGAGCCTGAAAGCACAAACTTACCGTGATTTAGAGTGGTTAATAGTCGATGATGGCTCCACTGACAATAGTCGTGAATTAGTCGAGCAATGGCAGCAGGAAAACCTATTTCCGATTCGCTATATCTATCAAGAAAATGCACACCTACATATTGCTTTTAATCGAGGTGTAGGAGAAGCTCAGGGAGAATTATTCATCAAGCTTGACTCCGATGATTCCTGCGAACCGCAAGCCTTAGAGCGTTTTAAATACCATTGGGACGCAATTCCACTAGAGCAAAAAGAAAAGTTTTCCGCTGTTACCTGTGTGTGTAAATATACAAATGGTAAAATCGTTGGCGCTATTTTCCCATTTAATCCCACCGATTCTGATTCTCTAGAAATTCGTTATCGCTTTAAGCTCAAAGGAGAAAAATGGGGTTTTCATCGTACTGAGGTACTCCTGAAATTTTTATGCGCTGAACAAATAATTCAAACTAACTTGCCCGAATCCGTGCGATGGAGTAGGATTGCCAAAAAGTATAAAACTAGGTTTGTTAAGGAAGCTTTAAGAACCTATTGGACAGACCAGCCTTCAATCATGCGGAATTCTCAAAATTCAAGGAAGGTTGCTATTGGGGCGCAAATCAACCATTTAGATATTTTAAATGACTACACAGAATGGTTTCGTTTCGAGCCGTTGAGTTTTTTGCGCTCTGCTGTCCACTACCGTCGATTTTCTTTCCATCTAGGCAATAAAATTAGGCAACAAATCGGCAATATTAAGACATCTATTGGTAAAATTTTATGGCTAATAGCATTACCTGTGGGATACTCAGTTTACCTCAAGGATAACTATACAAATAAAGCATCATAAATGGGAGTAGAATATCAACTATTACGAATACCAATTAAAAATACCAGTAGGTATAAATATGTATCAAAAACGAATCGCTTTCTTTCTTCCTAGTTTAGCTGGTGGCGGCGCCGAAAGAGTCGCAGTGAATCTGCTCCAAGGTATGGTGAAACGAGATGTGCCTTTAGATTTGATTTTAGCTAGTGCAGAGGGGCCTTATTTAAAACAAGTACCCGAACAAGTGCGTTTAATTGACTTGGGAGTAGGAAGGGTGATGAAGGCTGTTTTGCCTTTGGCGCGTTATTTAAAAGAAAACCAACCTATTGCGCTACTTTCACACATGAACCATACTAACGTCAGCGCCATATTAGCCAGAGATTTTGCCGGCGCAAAAACTCGGTTAGTCTTGGTAGAACATAATACCTTATCATTCTATAAATCTAAGTTATTTCGGAGTAAACTTGTTCCTCCATTTATGAAATTGCTTTATCCTCGTGCAGATGTCATTGTTGGAGTTTCTCAAGGCGTAGCGGAGGATTTGGATCGCCAAATGGGTTTTGAGCCAGGAAAAGTTAGGGTAGTTTACAATCCAGTTGTCGATCGTGAGATGCTTGCTAAATCAAAAGCATCTCTAGAGCATCCCTGGTTTCAACCCGGAAATCCTCCGGTATTTTTAGCAGTGGGGAGGTTAACAGAGCAGAAAGATTTCTTGAATTTGATTAAAGCTTTTGCGCTGCTAAGAAAGCAAAGACTGGCTCGTTTAATTATTTTAGGTGAAGGGGAATGTCGGAGCGAATTAGAAGCAGCGATCGAGCATTTAGAAATCTCTGAAGATGTTGCATTGCCCGGTTTCGTGCAAAATCCTTATGCTTATATGTCTCATGCTAGTGGTTTCGTGCTTTCCTCCCGCCATGAAGGATTGCCCACAGTATTAATTGAAGCGATGGCTTGCGGTTGTCCGGTGGTTGCTACTGATTGTCCCTCAGGGCCAAAAGAAATTTTAGAAGCGGGAAAATATGGTGCTTTAGTACCTATTGAAAATCCAGCAGCATTGGCAGAGGCTATGCTCAAAAATCTGGATGCACCTCTAAGCCGAGATGTCTTGGTAGAACGGGGAACGTATTTTTCGTTCGATCGAGCAGTTTCAGAATATCTGGAACTCATGCACTATTAATCAACTATATTAGTAAAATATGCCCCCATGAAAAATTTACTTCGGAGAGCTAAATACCTGATTAGGCGTTTTTATAAAGTGGCAATTGTTGCTATATGTATAATTGCGATCTGTGTGGGTTATGCAAATACACAAGGGAAAACTCAAGCAAATATACCAGCCCAAAAAGTACAGCCTAAACTGATCCAATTTGGCTGGGGGGTACCTACACCTACCTTTGTCAAGCAAAATATTCAAGAAATGGAAAAGCGCCCCTTTGACGGTATGGTGATGAAACTTAGTGTGGGAAAACAAGTATTTCTGCATAAACCTTATGCTCCTCAAAAATTCACTGAAGATTTAGCCAGCTTGCAATCGACTAAGTTTACTAAGTTTACAGATAACTTTGTCGTAATGTGGGCAACAACAGAAGAGGGATGGGATTGGTTTAATGAGAGCGATTGGCAAGCAGCCGAACAGAATATTCGTTTGTTTGCAAAAGCAGCACGAGCGGGAAAATTGGCAGGTATTCTTTTCGATCCGGAACCTTATGGTGAAAATCCTTGGATTTATCCCAAGCAGCCCAGTGCCAAAGAAAAATCTTTTGCAGAATACTCGCAGCAGGTACGCCAGCGAGGGTCCCAATTTATGCAAGCACTTCAACAGGAATTACCTGGAGTCAAAGTGCTTGCTTTATTTCAATTGAGCTATTTACACCGTTTGCTAGATGAATCAGATCCTCAAGAGCGGAGGCGCAAGCTTTCTACACATCAATACGGGCTTTTAGCTCCTTTCCTGAATGGTATGTTAGATGCTGCCAGTCCAAATACAAGGATATCTGATGGGAACGAGCGTTCTTATTATTATACAAATAGCCAGTCTTTTTTCGAGTCATACAAGTTAATTAAAGAGAAAGTTCTCATTTTTGTAGATCCCGAAAACCGTTCAAAATACAACCTGCAAGTACAAGTAGGGCAAGCTCTCTATATAGACCAATTATTGGCCCTGCGCAAACCTCCTGAAGAACTCCTCAGTTACCATCTCACACCCGAAGAAAGAGCCAAATGGCTCGAACACAATACATATTATGCCCTGTCTACTACGGATGAGTATGTCTGGTGTTATAGTGAGGAAATGAATTGGTGGAAAAATCAGGTGCCTGATGGAGCTGAAGAGGCACTCCAATCGGCTCGGAAAAAGATAGATAGCGGCAATCCTTTAGGGTTTAACATTGAAGCTATGCTTCAAAAAGCCAGACTTATGCAAAAAGTTCAAAAAATGACGCACACAAGCACAGACATTGACAAAAGATAATCTTAAAATTTTCCCCTACTATAAATTTTGGAGGTATGAATTATGGTCGAAGTAAAAAATGTTTACTTGCCTAAATCTAATGGGGTACTTGAGAATTTTAAAAAATGCTTGATATTAGCTCCACTGCCAGTTATTTCTCTGCTAATTTACATGATCTTAAAAAGCACTCAAATTTTTCCTGACGATCGACCATTAGCTAACCTATGGCATCCAGCCTATTTGGGTTGGTATGATTTTATGTTAGGAATTTCTGTTGCGATCTGCATGCTCAATGGTATTGTTAAATTAGATGTAAAGGATTTATTGTTTGTGCTTTCATTAGTAACAATTCTTTTATTGAGTTTTACAAACGCCAGCCAGCTAGGAGATGAATATATAGTAGATAGTATAGTTTGCTTTTTGAGGTTTGTATCGATTTTTTATCTAGCTAAAGCGCTAGTTATTCGACTGGGTACAGAGACAGCGCAAAGTATATTAATGATTTTATTTATTATTTTAGCAATTAGCGCTTTGTTTGTTTACAGACTGCAATTAGGATCTTTTAATAGAATTTATGCCTCCGCAATGACTGTGGCTAGTTTTAGTCAGGTATCGGTAATAGTATGTTTGATAGCTGTCAAAGGCAAGTATAATAAAATGGCATTGTTTTCTTTGCTGTTTTTATTGCTGACATTTAGCCGCACGTCCCTGGTATTGCTACTATTTTTGTTTGCAATTTATTCTCGCACATTACCATTAAAAACCACAATCAAATATTATAGTGTAATGATAGGTGTTACGATTGTTTCTCTGTTTTTGTTGCTTACTTTTGGGGGAGATATTTTTGCATCTGTCATTGCCGAGCGCACAGATACAGAAGGACTTTCTACTTTAAATTCGAGAGACGCAATCTGGGGCCACGCTATGATGATGTTTGACTCGGGATACATTCCCCTGTTCGGGATTGGTTGGAACGCTACACCATACCTGATAGTCAATACAAACCTGAGCTTTATCGATAAAGATGGAGTTTATTACCCTCCGCACTTTCACAGCATTGTGATAGAATATGCTTGCGGACTCGGGATTTCTTCTTTATTTATCTGGTTCTGTCTCATAAAAAGAATCTGGCAAACATTTTATCATAATCTTTATCCAGCCTTTTTTATTTTTGCATTCTTTTTGATGAGTCAATCAGGAGATTTTACTTTTTACCGTCCCAAGGAATTAATTATTTGGTCGCTAATGCTAGGACTTGCTGAAGGTCAATGGAGATTGGAACATGGATAATCAATTTGCGATAGTTCATATTATTACTGGACTTGATACAGGTGGCGCTGAAATGATGCTGTATCAGATGCTTACCAAGACCGATCGAGGACGCTACAATCCAACTGTGATTTCTTTGATAGATCTCGGCACCTTGGGCGATCGCATTGAAGCATTAGGTATCCCTGTCTATACAATTGGTATGGAACCGGGAAAGATACCTACACCAAATATCATTTGGAAATTGGTTAACACCGTCCGTAAAATTCAGCCCGATTTGATTCAAGGTTGGATGCCTCACGGCAATTTAGCGGCGCAGTTAGCTGCGATTTTTTCATCGCGGAAAATACCTGTTTTGTGGGATATTCAGTCTTCTCTTTATTCCTTGGCTTTAGAAAAGAAATTGACGGCCATTGTTCTAAAAATTGGTGCTTATCTATCGCGCTTGACTTTTAAGATAGTCTATGTATCTAAAGTTGCTCAAGCTCAACATGAAGCTTTGGGTTTTGCCAGCGATAAAAGCTGCTTCATTCCCAACGGAATTGATATTAACCGCTTTGTCCCTTCCCGCGAAGCCAAATTAAAATTCCGCCAAGAACTAGGTTTGCCTCAAACAGCATTTTTAATCGGGTTAATTTGTCGCTATCACCCGCAGAAGGATCATCCTAACTTTATCAAAGCTGCTGCCTTGCTCTTAAAAAATCAGCCGGATATCCATTTTATTATGGTGGGCAATGCAGTGGAGGCAAAAAATCAGGATTTGCATCAGTTAATTCAGGAGTTAGGCATTGCCGATCGAATCCACTTGTTAGGAGAGCGGAAGGATATCTCTTACATAACGGCTGCACTCGATATTGCTTGTTCTGCTTCTGCTTTTGGTGAAGCTTCTCCTCTGATCGTAGCAGAATCCATGTCGGCCGGTGTCCCCTGTGTCGTCACAGATGTGGGAGATTCAGGCTGGATGATAGGCGACACGGGACGGGTAGTACCTCCCAAAGATCCCGAGGCACTGGCGAAAGCTTGGGAAGAGTTGCTCGATTTAGGCTCCGACTATCGAGAAACATTAGGAAAATTAGCGCGGGCGAGAGCTATCGAATGCTTTTCTTTAGACTCGGTTGTCGCTAACTATGAAAGCTTGTATGAACGTGCGATAACTCAAAAACAAATCGATGATATATAGAGGAATTAAGACAAATGTGTGGCATTACTGGTTTTTGGGCTTTATCTAGGGATCTAAAAGGTGAAGAAATACATAATATCATCCAGCAGATGCTCGTGCCTTTACTGCATCGAGGCCCTGATAGTAGTGGCATCTGGGCAGATGAATCGCTGGGAATTGCCTTAGGGCATCGACGGTTGGCAATTGTAGACCTTTCGCCAGAAGGACATCAACCAATGTTGTCTGCTGACGGACGTTACGCGATCGTCTTTAATGGCGAAATTTATAACTTTTTAGAATTACGGCAGGAACTTACCAAGTACGGTAACAAGTTTCGAGGGCATTCCGATACCGAAATCATGCTAGCAGGTTTTAGCCAATGGGGAGTAAAGGCTGCGATCGAACGCTTTAACGGTATGTTTGCCTTTGCCTTGTGGGATCGTCAAGAGCGACTTTTGCATTTAGGGCGCGATCGCTTAGGAGAAAAACCCCTCTACTATGGGTGGATGGGGCAGACTCTCTTATTTGCCTCCGAATTAAAAGCCCTGAAAGCTTATCCCAATTTTCCAACTGAAATTAACCGCGATGCTTTAGCACTATTTTTCCGGCATAACTACATACCCGCGCCTTATTCAATCTACAAAGGCATCTATAAATTACCGCCAGCAACAGTCCTCACCTGGAACGGTACAGCTACTCATCCCGCACCAGTTCCCTATTGGTGTGCCAAAGAAGCAGCAGAATTTGGCGTTGCTAATCCCTTCACCGGGTCAGAACAGGAAGCAATAGACCAAATGGATGCACTACTGCGAGATGCAGTCGCATTGCGCATGGTGGCAGATGTGCCTTTAGGTGCTTTTCTTTCCGGAGGTATTGACTCCTCCACAGTGGTTGCGCTCATGCAAGCGCAAAGCAGCCAACCCGTAAAAACTTTTTCCATCGGTTTTTATGAAGATGAACGGAACGAAGCACCCTATGCCAAAGCCGTCGCGCAACACCTCAAAACAGACCATACAGAACTTTATTTGACGGCAAAAGATTCGCTGGCTGTCATTCCCAAACTGGCCATTTTATATGATGAACCCTTCTCCGACGTTTCTGCAATACCTACTTTTTTGGTATCTCAAATGGCCAGAGAGTACGTAACAGTAAGTCTTTCGGGCGATGCTGGCGATGAATTATTTGGGGGATACACACGCTATTTTTTAGGTAAGAGAATTTGGCAGAAAATCGGCTCGCTACCAAAAACGCTACGCCAGATAGTTGCCTCCGCCTTGACAAGCTTATCGCCTCAAACTTGGAATCGCTTCTTAGCTAACTTTAATAATTTACTGCCTATCGTACTTAAGCAACCAAGCCCTGGGGACAAATTACATCTAATTGCCGAATTTTTGGCAGCTTCCGATCGCGAATCTATGTACAGAAATCTTGTTTCTTACTGGAAACAGCCAGAAACATTAGTAATAGGATCATCTGAACCAACAACAAAGTTAAGCGATCGCCAATCCTGGGCAGAAGTACCCTCGTTCATCGAAAGCATGATGTACCTCGACACAGTAACTTATCTACCGGACGACATCTTGGTTAAATTAGATCGCGCAAGTATGGGTGTCAGTTTAGAAGGTCGAATACCATTTTTAGACCATCGCGTGGTAGAATTCGCTTGGCGCATACCATTATCAATGAAAATTCGGAACGATCGAGGGAAGTGGCTATTGCGTCAAATTTTGGATAAGTACGTGCCAAAAAATTTAATCGATCGCCCTAAAACTGGTTTTGGCGTTCCCATCAATAGCTGGTTGCGCGATCCTTTGCGGGATTGGGCTGAATCCCTCCTCAATGAAGATCGGTTGCGTCGAGAAGGGTTTTTGAATCCCCAGCCAATCCGTCAAAAGTGGGCCGAACATCTGGCGGGCGATCGTGACTGGAAATATGATTTATGGGATGTGTTGATGTTCCAAGCTTGGCTAGAGGAAAATCATTAGCCTGATTTAAGAATGATTTATGAAAGATAACTTGCCACAAAATTATCCATCAGTTTCTCCAGAAACAATAGAACAAGTAATTGATTCAAAAAAAATTGCCATTATCGGCAATCAAGGGGCTGGAAAAACAACTCTTGCCCTCAAATTAGCTGAAATTATTCAACTCGATTACGTTGAAGCATTTATATTTTGGAAGGGAAATCAAATGACCGCAGCAGAAATTCAGGAACTCAAGGATCGAATGAGCATGCGAGAAAACTGGATTATTGATGGCGACTTCGGATTGCTCGAATTGGCCGAGACAGTCATCTTGCTTGATTTTCCACTAATTCTTTGTCTGTGGCGTGCTGGCAAGCGCAGTTTTAAGAATATTCTGAATTGGAATTTTAATTCCCTCAATGTATACCGACAAATACCAGCAAAGATTGGGGAACGGCTGCACTTTTTTGCAGATGTTTATAAATATCCCTCAAAATCCGGAAAAACTCATGTGGCAAAATTTGAGGTTTTAGCGGCAAAACAAAACCAGATAGTTCTGAAATCACCAAAGGAAGTAGAGATTTTTTTGCAAGCTTTAGAATTACAAAAATCCCGACAATAAATAGCGAAAAATGAACAGACTGTTAATCGTTACGACTGTACCTGAAACTCTTGACTTTTTCGTTCCTCTTACCCACCACTTACGTGCCAAAGGTTGGCGGATTGATGCTATGGCTAGAGAGGTTTCAGCTAGCCCCAGCCATTTAAAAATTTTCGATCGCGTCTGGGATGTAGAATGGTCGCGCAACCCGCTAGAACCCCAAAACCTAATAGTCGCCCCACAACAAATTCGAGATGTGTTGAGCCAACAGAAGTACGACATAGTAAATGTTTCCACGCCCGTAGCTGCTTTTGTTACCCGGTACGCCCTTAATGATTTGAGAAAGCAGGGAAAATTAAAGTTAATCTACACTGCTCAAGGTTTTCACTTCTACCAGGGAGGCGCACCCCATAAAAATGCGATATTCTTGGGACTAGAAAAGATTGCTGGGCCTTGGACAGACTATTTAGTAGTAGTTAATCGGGAAGATGAGTCAGTGGCAAAGCGCTATGGCCTCATTTCTGCCGATCGAGTTCGTTATATCCCCGGAACGGGTTTAAATCTCGATGACTTTAATCCCCATGCTATTTCCGAAGCTGAGATCATGCGAGTACGTCAAGAGTTGGGATTAGCACCAGAAAACTCTTTGTTTTTATCGGTGGCTGAATTTATTCTCCGCAAGCGTCCTGGGGATATTTTAAAGGCATTTGCCCAACTCGGTCGGCCTCAAGTACATTTAGCCTTCGCCGGAAATGGACTAATTTTCGAGGAAATGCAGCAACTCGCAGCCAAGTTGGGAATTCAAAACCAAGTGCATTTTTTGGGGTTTCGTCGGGACATTCCTGTTTTGATGCGGGCCTCAGCAGCAACAGTCCTGGCTTCTGAGCAAGAGGGGCTTCCCAATTGTGTTATGGAGTCGCTGTGCCTGGAAGTTCCGGCGATCGGTACAGATATTCGTGGCACTCGCGACTTACTGGAAGGAGGTTGCGGCCTTCTTGTCAAGTTGGGAGATATCGACGGGTTGGCTCAGGCTATGGCTTGGGTGCTAGATCATCCTCAAGCAGCTCGCGAAATGGCACAGCGCGCTAGGAAAAGCATACTTGCTTACGAACTCCAGAACATCCTGAAGCAATACGAGGCTTTGTACGCTGAAATCAACAATCAACAATTAACAATTAACCAATGAGTAATATAGTTACAGGCGCGGCAGGTTTTATCGGCTCTCACTTAGTAGAAACTCTCTTAAAGCAAGGTGAGAAAGTTATCGGAATTGATGAAGTCAACGATTATTACGACCCAGAATTGAAGAGAAAAAATCTCGCTCATTTTGCGAAAAATCAAAATTTTCAACTGCTGGAGGAGAATATTTTATCTTTGGATTGGCGAGCGCTCTTAGCTAATACAGAAGTCATTTATCACCAAGCCGCGCAAGCCGGCGTCCGCGCTAGTTGGGGAGAGGGTTTCCGCAGCTACACCGATCGCAATATCAATGCAACTCAGGTACTCTTAGAAGCAGCCAAAAATGCACCGCAACTGAAAAGATTTGTGCTAGCTTCTTCTTCTTCGGTGTACGGCAATGCTGAAACTTTCCCTACCAGCGAAACTGCATGTCCTCAACCAGTTTCTCCCTACGGAATTACTAAGTTAGCCGCTGAACGTTTGTGTTCGCTTTATTATCACAATTTCGGCGTTCCGGCAACCATGTTGCGCTATTTCACGGTTTACGGGCCTCGCCAGCGTCCCGATATGGCATTCCACATATTTTTTAAATCAATTTTGCGCGGCGAAGCGATTTCAATTTACGGAGACGGACAGCAAACCCGAGACTTCACGTTTATCAGCGATTGCATTGCTGCTAATTTAGCTGCTGCTAAAGTTCCAGAATCTGTGGGCGAAATTTTCAATATAGGAGGGGGAAGTCGAGTTGCTTTAGCAGAAGTTATTCACACAATGGAAAACATTGTCGATCGCCCGATTCGCATCAATTACCTAGAATCGAGTAAAGGAGATGCGCGGGATACTAGCGCTGACGTATCCAAAGCTCAGAAAATATTGGGATATCAGGCACAGGTTTCTTTGAGGGAAGGATTGAGACAAGAATGGGAATGGGTGCAGTCTTTGTATGGTTAGGGCATACTTAACCTACTTGGCGGATGCAGCTACCGGCAGGGATTGTACCGGAAAGGAAATTTATTGTTTATTAGAGGAAAAAATGAAGATTCGAGTAATTAATTTATCAGACTCTTTGTGGTTAGAGACTCTGCAAAAACTTCGCCACGATATTTATCATTTGCCTGAGTATCTATATTTAGAGTCTGTTAGGTACAACGCCGTAGCAGAAGCTATTTTGATAGCGGAAGATGACAAAATATTTTTTCTGCCTTATTTGTTGCGTCGGTGCGATCACATATTTGACCAAAGCTTAGCAACACAAGAAGCTTTTGATGTAGTCTCCCCTTATGGTTATCCGGGAATTCTGTTGAGTGATAAGGCAGCTAGTACGAAAGAGTTTTTAGATGGGGCAATCAATCAGCTAATCTCTGCATTGCGTGCCAAGGGGGTGTGTTCGGCATTTTTTCGGCTGCATCCGATACTTAACAGCGGCTTCAATGAGTTTTTATCTCCCGATATTTGCAACGTTAATGGAGAAACTGTATCTGTTAATTTGAAACTCTCCGAAGCAGAAATATGGAGTCAAACTCGATCGGAACACCGCACCAGTATTAATAAGTTGAAACGTTCGGGAATGACTGCTAGAATGGTTCCATTTCAGGAGTATATCAGCGAGTTTATTTCAATTTACTATGAAACAATGGATCGGTTAGGGGCTGGGCGATCGTACTATTTTGATGATGAATACTTTTCGCATTTCTCTAAACTCGGTGAAAAAGTCCACTTGTGTATAGTTGAATTAGAGGATAAAGTTACTTGTTCAGGGATATTTACGGAGTGTGGTGGAATAATTCAATATCATTTGGGAGGAACCAGAAACGAGTTTTTTAAACAAGCACCCAGCAAGCTAATGTTCGATTATGTTCGATTTTGGGCTAAAGAACGTGGCAATGAAGTTTTTCATTTGGGGGGAGGTGTTGGAGGTGGCAAGGATAGTCTCTATCATTTTAAAGCAGGTTTTTCTAAGCAGACGCATACCTTTCTGACGCTGCGCTTAATTATAAATGAAGAAAAATATCGCCATCTGGTTGAATTGCAGGCAAAGTCTTTAAATGCGGAGGTTGAAGAACTACTGAGTACAAAATTTTTCCCTGCTTATCGCTGCACCAAATAAAGTTAAATAAAATTGAAATTTGCCAAGATTTTTGAATAGGAATTGAAAAGTATATGTCACTCATCAACAACAAAGAAGTTTACAGTACAGTCGAATTTGAGCTGTGGGCCGATAAAAAAAGTCTCACCGAAGACGAAAAGTATCTAATTGTCAAGTATTTGAAGAAAAATGAAAAAACAGTTGAAGCTGGCACGGCAGCGGGAAGAATTTTGTGGGAAATGAAAGATTTAGGTTTTCAAAAGCTTTACGGGTATGATTATGTGCCTGAATTTATCGAAGAAGCAAAGCAGAGAGATAGAAATCAGATGATCTCTTTTGAAGTGCAGGATGCAACTGATTTAACTTACGCAAATTCAGGTTTCGAGCAGATAATTTACTTGCAGCAAATTGTGTGTTTTATAGAGGAAGAGGAAAAAAGATTAAAAGCTTTGACAGAGGCTTATCGGATTCTCAAAAATGGGGGAACAGCAGTCTTCTCATTTTTAAGTTTTGAATCGAGAATCAAAAGTCCGTTTGTATTTTATTTAGCATATTTAAGTATGTTGAGGAGGTTATCTGGATCGAATCGCTCAATTCAATATATCCCTTGGCTTAAGCTGGGCGGAAAATATAACTTTTTGGCGCTACTCGATCGCGGGCCTTACCCATATTGGTATAAAGTACAAGAGGCTCACCAAATCTTGACACAAGTCGGGTTTAAAATAGTTTCCGTTGGTTCTAGTTATCAAATTGGCAAAGGTAAGATGTGTGATGACATAGAATCCTTAAAACATGAATTAATTGCAGGGATGCTTTACTTTGTTTGCAAGAAGTAAATTCTAGTAAAGTGAGTAACTTTATGAACAACTACGATCGCGAGCGTGTCAAGGTGGATTAGCCGGACATAATATTACAGGTTGGACACTGGTAAACGATCGCACCACGATCAATTATACCTCGTTAAGCGTGCAGTCCGCCCGATCGCGGCCATAGATTCTTTTGACTGTAGAACTAGGTATGCAACCATAATTAACGTTTTTTTGAAAAGTCAGCGAGCGTCCCCATCCTCAAAATGTTACAAAAAATTCATAAAACAGCGACGTTTTTTAAATTTTATGTAAAAGTCAGCGATTGTCCCAACCATAGGTTCACAAAAGCTTCATCAAACACCGAAGTTATTTAAAGTTTCTGTAAATTTGAGAGAATTCATTATCGTATAAACCCGGAGTATGCAAAAATCAGGGAAGTACAGTAAATTGCTGTTGGAGTGTAGAATCATGAGTATTTACGAATTACTACCGCTCAAATCAAACTTACCAATATCGCAACTTAATAAACTAGTAAATCCCAAAAAATTCAGCCAATTGGTTAAGTGGGTATTAGATAGATTATGTGCAGCGATCGCCCTTTTGGTTTTCTCTCCCGTAATATTAATAGTTGCGCTCGCCATTTACATCCGCATGGGCGGCCCAATCTTTTTCTGCCAACCCCGTCCCGGTAAAAACGGTCGCGTTTTCAATTTCTACAAGTTTCGCACGATGACCAGCGATTGCGATGCTGATGGCAATTTGCTACCCGACGAACAGCGTCTCATACCCCTGGGTCAATTTCTTCGCAAAACCAGTCTGGACGAACTCCCTCAACTCTGGAACGTTCTCAAAGGTGACATGAGTTTTGTCGGGCCTCGTCCTTTACTCGTCAGATACCTCGATCGCTATACTCCAGAACAAGCACGCCGCCACGAAGTTATGCCTGGAATTACGGGTTGGGCTCAAGTCAATGGTCGCAATACTATTAGCTGGGATGCTAAATTCAAACTAGATGTTTGCTATGTCGATAATTGGAGTTTGTGGTTTGACTTGAAAATTCTGTTTCTGACAGTATTGAAAGTCTTGAAAAGAGACGGAATTAACCAAGAAGGTTATGCTACAGCCCCAGAATTCACAGGTGTGCTTGACGATTCCAAAACTAGCAGTGAGATCCGGTAGCGGTTCGTTTATTAAAACAGACTAAAGATTTTTGAAAGTCCTCTAAAAAAGACTTAAGCTATGAGCCAGGGGTTAAATCCCCTGGCTTCTCTGATTGCTCAATCTAGAAGAAACTAAAACGACACAAAGAAAAATATAATTATTTAGTGGGAGGGCGGGTCAAATTTTTAAACATTCAGCCTAAAGAACTCCTCAAGTCAAACTTTTTTCCAGCCTATCGTTCTCCTAAATCAGAGTAAAATGACAAAACAAATTCTCCTGTCAACACCTCACATGGGTTCCCTCGAACAAGAGTTCGTCAAAGAAGCCTTTGATACCAACTGGATCGCCCCCGTTGGCCCCCATGTAGATGCTTTCGAGCAAGAATTCTGCGAAGTAGTTGGCGCTAAACACGCAGCGGCTGTTAGTTCCGGAACCGCAGCTTTGCATTTAGCTTTACAATTAATTGGTGTCGGTTCGGGAGATGAGGTTTTTTGCTCGACTCTGACTTTTATTGCAACTGCTAGCCCGATTACTTATCTTGGCGCAAAACCAGTTTTTATTGATAGCGATCGCACTTCTTGGAACATGAATCCCGAATTATTGCGATCAGCGCTTGACAAACGAGCCAAAACTGGTAAATTACCCAAAGCTGTTGTTATCGTACACCTTTATGGTCAAAGTTGCGATATCGACCCCATTCTGGAAGCTTGCAATACTTATGAAATTCCGCTAATAGAAGATGCGGCAGAATCTCTAGGGGCTACCTATAAAAATCGATCGCCTGGAAGCGTCGGTAAAATCGGCATTTTCTCATTCAACGGCAATAAAATTATCACCACTTCCGGCGGCGGAATGTTAGTTTCCGATGACCAAAAACTGGTAGAAAAAGCTCGTTTTTTGGCGACACAAGCCCGCGACCCCGCTCCTCATTACCAACACTCAGAAATTGGCTACAATTACCGTCTCAGCAATGTTTTGGCTGGAATTGGTCGCGGTCAATTACGGGTTTTGGAGGAGCGAGTTCAAGCTAGACGACGCAATTTTGACTTTTACAAACAAGCTTTAGGAAACTTGCCGGGAATTGAATTTATGCCGGAAGCTGCTTTTGGACGCGCGACTCGCTGGCTGACTTGTTTGACGATCGATCCAGCCACTTTCGGTGCAGATAGAGAACAAGTTCGCCTAGGGCTTGCTCAAGAGAAAATAGAAGCGCGTCCTGTTTGGAAACCTTTACATTTACAGCCAGTATTTGCTGATTGCGAATGTATGGGCGGTGCGGTGGCCGAAGAGTTATTCGAGTACGGGCTTTGTTTGCCTTCTGGCTCTAATTTAACTGATGAAGATTTAGAGCGAGTGACAAGTGCGATCGCCCAAATTCACAAAGAACATCGATAATATAGCCGAAGGAAGTTCGGCAACGGATTTTGTAACGGATGTAACGGAGGCAGGAAGAAGAAAGATGCGATCGCTATTATATCCCCGACTTATTCAAGAAGTTGGGGAGTTGGGTATTTTGTCTTTTGATTAATTTTGTTGCCATTCTTGCAATGCGATCGCAATTCCCTGTTTTAATCTTGGTTCGAGACTCTCTTGCTTAACTAAGTTTTCTAATTTCGGCCTAGCCTCCATCGCATTTAGCTGTTTGAGCGCAGCCGTGCAGTGCAGCCTGACGCTGCTGTCTGCGTCGCCCAACATTGAAATCAGAGCATCTAGCCCTCTCATATCTCCTAATTTTCCTAAACCTAAAGCTAAAGATTTTTTGCTGACTGCCTCCTGCAGGGCCGGATGATTTGTTTTCAACAAATCAATCAGAATTTCAGCAGCAGCAGCTTTTAATTCCGGCTTTTCCACTCGCCCTAAAACAGTGACAATCTCTTGACAAACAGTAGAATTTATGTTAATAAATTGCGCCATTAATGTCTCATGCAAATATGCTAAAGCGGTTGCAGTTTCCATCCAGCTTAGGGCGCGCACAGTTTCGATTTGCAATTCAACCGGAGTTATCGGCGATCGCAGCAATTCAAATAAAGCAGTGGCTGCAGCATCGGTTTTCACTCGTCCGATCGCGATCGCCGCTTGCTGACAAACTTCTAATCGGATGTCCGAAAGCAAAGGTTTGAGCAAGTTAACTAAATCTAATTCTGCATCTAAATAGGCTCGCACACCCAGAGCTCGCACGGCTTCTTTTCTAACTGCTGTCGCTGGATCTTTGAGTGCTGCTACCAGTACCGGCGGGATGCGGGAGTCGTGAAAGCTGCTCAGGGCCTCGATTGCGGATGCCCGCACCGCAACTTGAGAGTCTCCGACTACGCTCAACAGCGGTGGGATGGTTTCGGTGCGCCGAATTTGAGCGAGTGCTGCTGTGGCAAACTGTCGCGAGTCTTCTTGGAGTAGGAGAGTTGCGAGAGATTCTATGGCTGTCGGGCCGAAATTCCCTAGGGTTTCGGCGGCGATTTGGCTCAATTCTTCGTCGGAATTTTTGACTAATTCTACTAAAGCTTGAATCACTTCCGGGGGATCAAACTTTCCGAGAATGCGGGCGGCGAACCACCGGGGCTCGGTGTCTGCGTCTTCGTCTTCGAGCACGGCAATTAAAGGTGCGATCGCGCCATCTCCCAGATTTGGCAATACTTTAGCAATTTCCCAACGGTCTTGAAAATCGCCCCATTTTAAGGCTTCTATTGCTAAACTGACAGCTTGCTCTAAAATGTGTTGTTCCTGCGGCTTGCTACCGTCGGCTGTCACTTGCTGCAAGCATTCGACTAACCCAGGCCAGTTTTGGCGATCGGCAGCGACTTGCGCTTGTTCTAAAAAGTTAGACATGATTTTAATTTAGTGGCGATCGAGAAGCGAGGTTTTTTGCTGCTAGGTCAGAGCGGGAGGGAGCTACTTTTTACGAATCTTTTGCTACAATTATCCATTTTTTAACATTTTTGTCAATCCATCATAACTGCTAAAATGGAAGTAAAGCATTAATTTCATGCAGTTAAGGCATCAAGCTATACTTTTTGTAATTTAAAATACGCAATATTCCTAATTAAAAATTAACAAATGAAGAAAGCTCTACTTTTAGTAAACCAGCACTCCCGAAAAGGGCAAAAGCTATTATCTCAAGCCACTGGAGAATTAGAAGCACTGGGTTTTGAGTTAATTATAGAATCTACCGACCACGCCCACGAAATTCCCCAAACAATTCGGCGCTACCAAAATCAAGTCGAATTAGTAATAATCGGCGGCGGCGACGGCACTCTCAACGCCGCCATAGAAGGTTTGATAGACACCAAGTTACCCTTGGGTATTTTGCCGATGGGAACTGCTAACGACTTAGCCCGCACTCTGAAAATTCCTACAGCTTTATCCGCAGCTTGTCAAGTAATTGCCAGCGGTAAAGTTCGGCTAATAGACTTAGGTTGGGTGAACGGCCAACATTTTTTTAATGTTGCGAGTTTGGGACTAAGCGTGGAAATTACCCAGCGACTGACTAAAAACGTCAAGCAGCGCTGGGGAGTGTTAGCTTATGCTTTTACTGCTTTGCAGACAATTTTGTCAGCGCGACCGTTTCGAGCAGAAATTAAGGTAAAAAACCAATCTTTTAAGGTTAAAACTATTCAAATTGCCATTGGCAACGGCCGCTATTACGGAGGTGGCATGACAGTTGCCGAGGATGCCACCATCGACGACTGGCGACTGGATTTGTACAGTTTGGAAACAATACACTGGTGGGAAATCATTGGTTTGCTGCCGGCTATGAGGCAAGGAAATTATACCAGTTCGCCTAACGTTCGCGCCTTGTACGCTCAAGAATTTGAGGTTAATACTAGCAAACGCCGTCCGATTAATACTGACGGTGAAATCACAACTTACACGCCTGCCAAATTCCGAGTGATTCCCCAAGCTTTAGCAGTTATAGCTCCTTGATGACTCACAACTAATATAATTATGTTGTGGAACAGGCATCTTGCCTGTTCATATATAATTATGTTGTGGAACAGGCATCTTGCCTGTTCAGATATTAGCCACGGGCAAGATGCCCGTGCCACAATTAATCAATAAATTATATTATGTTGTGGAACAGGCATCTTGCCTGTTCAGATATTAGCCACGGGCAAGATGCCCGTGCCACAATTAATTAATCAATAAATTATATTGTGTTGTGGAACAGGCATCTT
>NZ_JAUBTT010000074.1:0-20995 GCF_036705125.1 Microcoleus sp. B7-D4 | reverse complement strand
TATTGTGTTGTGGAACAGGCATCTTGCCTGTTCAGATATTAGCCACGGGCAAGATGCCCGTGCCACAATTAATTAATGAATCAATAAATTATATTGTGTTGTGGAACAGGCATCTTGCCTGTTCATATATTAGCCACGGGCAAGATGCCCGTGCCACAATTAATTAATCAATAAATTATATTGTGTTGTGGAACAGGCATCTTGCCTGTTCAGATATTAGCCACGGGCAAGATGCCCGTGCCACAATTAATCAGTTAATAATCGCCTCCAGCGCCATATTGCCACGCTTCAACTAATCGGTGAAAATAGTATTGCTGTTCCGGTGC
Organism: Microcoleus sp. B7-D4; assembly: GCF_036705125.1. Classification (NCBI taxonomy): domain Bacteria; kingdom Bacillati; phylum Cyanobacteriota; class Cyanophyceae; order Oscillatoriales; family Microcoleaceae; genus Microcoleus; species Microcoleus sp. B7-D4. The sequence goes on along the minus strand of NZ_JAUBTT010000074.1, from coordinate 20,669 downwards.
TAAATTTTTCACCTGCGGTTCTACGGCTTTTCCCAAAGGCTGCAATCCCGTATAAATTCCTAAATTTACATAATGAACCATCCAATCTAGCAAATTAGCTATTCCAACCTGCGGGATAATTTTCATAACTAATCCGGGATGGCTAATTGCTGTTTTAAACAGGGTTTGGGACAAAGCCGGAAACAGCACGATATCTTGAAGAAACGGTTTGAGTACCGGTTCTCCCAAGTCTTCCATTACCTGAAAGACGGCCGCCAAAAGTTGATTGATTTGATTGGGGTCTATTTTTTGATTTATCGCAGCACTCATCGAACGCTGAAACAACCAGGTGACAGATAGATTTGGCTGGTAGGGTTGCAAAAGTGCGAGGGATTTTTTGCTGAGACTGTCGCTTGTCAAAGCTTCGTCAATTCCTAGAGTCAAGCGTTTGAGGTGGCGCACCATTGCCCCGAAACCGCCAAAGCTGAGGGGAGATTGGCTACCGCTGCTGTCTCCGACTGGGAGTATGCGATCCCAAGGCGTTTTTAGAGGACTTTGGCGATAGCAGGGGAAGAATCCGTAGAGTGCTCTTTGGAATTTTAACTGTTCGAGTTCGACGTTTTGATATTGGGGAAGCAAGCGCAAATAGTCTTCAAATAATGTTTCTAAACTGAATCTTTCTGTGTCGGCGTCTATGTAGGTAAATAAGTAGGTGGTGCGGCCGTCTCTGGCTGGAAATGCTTCCCAAAAATATTGGCACTGATTTTGCATTGGGGTGAAGGATGCAAATATGTCCCCGGTGTCGTTTTTGGGGTATCCTTGAGCGCAACTGCCGACTACTAAACATACGGCGTCGGGTTTCTTCCCTTGTCTAGCTTGGCGGACAATGGGCGAAAAATGTCCCATTGCGTCTAATAATAATCTGGTTTTAAATAAGTTTGTAGCAGGTTGTGTATCGGTATTTGCAGATTCTACCAACACTCCATCCGGGTGAATGGTTGCTGTTTTAAATGGTGTATTTTCAAATAGCTTTCCTCCAGCTTGGAGAAATCGCTGTTTCAAGGTTTCTAGGAGGTAAACTGGGTCTATTCCGATGTTTAGTACGTCGCGCACCCAAATGTCTGGGGTGTTGGCAAAGCTGATGCGGGCTGGGTTATATTCAGTGGCGATCGCCTTTTCTATCTCTTCAACAGATAGCAAATTTAGTTCTAAGAATGCGTCTAATTCTTTGCGAGAAATGTTCCATTCTTGATCGCGGCCTCGCAGGGTGCCGCGTTCTATCAAGGCTACTCGCCAACCCCGCACGGCTAAGGCTGTACCGATTAATATTCCTAGGGTTCCGCCGCCGATAACTATGTCGAAGTCGAGGGTTTCCAGGGGTTGTTGGCTGTGTTTGACTGCTTGGGGTGTTGGTGCGGTGTTTTGTTTGAGGTTTTCCCAGAGTCGATCGACTTTTCTCAGGCCTCCGAGGGCGTCTCCTGGGAGTTGGGAGAGGATTTGTTCGGTGAGGGACATCGGGTTTTAGTATTAAACAGTGGTGGATTTTTTATAATTTAACTTAGATTAACATTTGCGACAGTTTCAGGGCTGACGCATGGGGTGGCGAGAATCCCGGTTTATACTAAGAGGTTGCACCATTGTCAATAAGCTTTTTAGGAACAGGCAAGATGCCTGTTCCACAAGAAAATCTACTCTTTGTGGAACAGGCATCTTGCCTGTTCTTGAGAATGGTGCAAGATGTGAGTTTCTACGAATTTTGGGCTTAGTAACGATAAATATACGAATCAACCGGGTTTCTGATGTCACAAGTGCGATCGCAAACGGAGTTTTTATAATCATACAGAGAAACCCGGTTTCTGAAAAAAAACCGGGTTTCTACCTCTCGTTGGTAAGTCTGGGGAATTATCTTCAATCAGCCGTGCTTAATTCTTCAACTCGCAGCCGATCGCACAAAATTCGCTCGCACACTATACCACCCGTATCCGCACTCCTGCAAACTTCTAACTGAGCTTCCGGCAGCGCTTCAAACAAAAAACGTTCCCCCGGAAACACCGTCCGCTCAAAATACCAATTAGGAATATTTGTAATGCGAGCGATTTGCACTTTGCTAGTATTATTTAGATACCAACACAAAATGCGCGTATGACCTTCGGAAATTACCTGATTTAGTGTCAAATTCATCTTTTTAACTTGTTTGTGCAATGGTGCGAGCGAGTGGCGAAAGGCCTAAGCTTATTATAGCATATTCCCAGTTAAAACAGAATTTTTTATACATTTTTTTTACATTCTTTGGGTTAATTAATAAATTTCTCCGGGGAAACATCAGCGCCTTCCCCCTATTCCCAAGAAGGTGCAAAAGCCGGCATTGCTAAAGTGCAAGATTTCCATCCTCCCCTAACAGGTGCATTCAACAATTGACAGTGACCGACTGAACCTCTTGCCTGTTGGTAGTGACCGCAAAAATTACACTTGGAAGCCGGATTGCAACCGCGCTCGCTAATTACAAGGCAGGGCTGGTTTTGGGTTTGGTGGCGATCGATAGTTATAGTGTTCATTAAATTACTTTTTAAATGTTCAGTCTTAAGTATGACGGCTGAAGTGCAGTCGTGGCCTCTATCTGAAGGCTTAGTTCGCCTTAAGTTTTGTTGAGGGATCGATAGAAAATATATTATTTTTGACAGTATAAAGCGAGGGAGCAATTTAATTTGCTTCCGATCGCATTGGCGGCCCCGGCTTTAGGGCCGATCGCGCTTGCCGGGGGGTATACTTCCTCAGACAGAGCTAATTATTTTCGCCTAACTGGCTGAACAAATCGGCTAAAATTGTATTAGAAAATAAAAAACCTTCGGGATCGCTCAACCTCAAATTGCCCGCAAGCGGCAGTTTCGCGGCATCGCCTAAAGTTGCGTGAAGCGGAGCTATCCCGTAGGGAATCGCCCTATCCTCCGTCATAATTTCCACCCATCCTTGCCGCCAGTAGGGCTGCAAACAACGCCAAATTTTATCAACCGTTTGCTGACTAAACTTTTCAGTCAGCGCCGACAGGCTAACTCCTTCTGCTAAACGCAAACCTAGCATCAGCGTTTCTAACAAAACGTCATTTTCTGAGACTGGAAAATTTTGCTCAATTGCTGGGTAAATATCCTGCTGGGTTTCCCCCCCAATTTGAGGAGTAGCTGGGGAATTCAGGTCAGAGATCGATCGCACCCACTGATAATATTCTTGAGTTTTGCGCGGTCTAGTCAACCTTCGGCCTTCCACGTAACTCGCCGCCCCCATTCCCAAACCGTAATAAGGGCGATTTTCCCAATAAACGCGGTTGTGGCGGCACTGATAGCCATCGCGAGCATAATTAGAAATTTCGTAATGTTCGTATCCAGCACCGATCAGAATTTCCCGCGCTAAACGGTACATTCCAGCAGCGGTTTCATCTGCTGGTAGCGGCTGCGCGCCTGCTTCAAAGTAGCGCCCGAAAGCAGTTCCCTGCTCAACAATTAAGTCGTAACTCGACAGGTGAGTCGGGGAAATTTCCACCGCTGATTTCAGGGAAGCTTCCCACTGTTCTAAAGTTTGGTGCGGCAGTCCCGAAATTAGGTCTAAACTGAAATTGACAATACCAGCCGATCGCACTATTTCCACTGCTTCAAAAATATCAGCGACAGAGTGCGATCGCCCGCAAGCTTGCAGCAATTCATCCTGAAAAGCTTGCACTCCCAAACTAACTCGATTTACTCCCGCCGCTGCATATCCCCGCAACTGTTCTAAAGTAAACGTACCCGGATCTATTTCTATAGAAATTTCCGCCTCAGCAGCAATCCCAAATTTGCCGTCGAGAGTCTCTAAAATATTGCTCAACTGACTGACAGAAAGCAGCGAAGGCGTGCCACCACCAAAAAAAACTGTTTTCAGAGATGCGCCTAAATTTTTAGTTTCTTGAATTTCTTGACACAGTACAGCAACGTATTGCACGATTGTGCCGGAATTTTCGCCATTTTTGCGATCGCCCACCACAAAAACCGGAAAATCGCAGTAGTAACAGCGGCGGCGACAAAAAGGTATGTGCAGGTAAGCCGAACTAGGAATCCCGGAATTTGCCGCTTGCACACTTTTTTTTAATTCAAATGTTAAATAATCTGTGGGAGGGTTCATTACATATCAAGCCGAAAGCGCAACTTCAAATCTAAAGTTTTAATTAAACAATCATGAATAATTATGTATATTATGACATTTCCTTACCAAAAAAGCGCTGCGAACGATCTGCTCTTTTAATTTAACGTCGTACCGGTTTCGATCGGCCACCATTCCCGGACATCCCGCAGGGCGGTCTATTCGCACCTCGTGCCTGCTTGCGGTGGGGCGTGGTAAATTCCGAGCGACTCCCTGGCACATCCCCCAAAGGGTACAACCGCGAAATATAAGTTTATGAAAATTCCTGAGTAAATATGGCGATATCCGACCAAAGCATGAAAACAAGTATCAGCACTGCAAAGATATAATGGGAATAAATTCATTAACCTAGAACTAATGCTAGACGCAATCATAATAATCTCATTCGTAATCGCAGGCGGAGGCATTGGCTATTACGGAGTCGAACTCCTGCCGACCGAGCTGCTGGAGCAAGTTACAAATATACAAGGTTTAAGTTCTGTACTAGGTTCGTTTGGAGCATTAATCGGCTTCGTGATGGGATTAGTGGCTCAAACAACCTATCGGCGCCTGGAAAAACAAGTCCGCGATATGCCAGTGGAGATGTTGCTGACGCGGGCGATCGGCTTAATCATCGGACTGCTAGTAGCAAACTTAATGCTGGCTCCGCTATTCCTGCTGCCAATTCCGCGCGAGTTCGGCTTCATCAAACCTCTAGTCGCAGTCTTGGGTAGCGTCATGTTCGGCTTCACAGGCGTCAGTTTGACCGACACCCACGGCCGCGCTTTCTTGCGGCTGATCAACCCCAAAAGCTTTGACACGGTGTTGGTAGCCGAAGGTACTTTCAAACCAGCAACTGCCAAAGTTGTCGATACTAGCTGCATTATTGACGGCCGAATTGAAAACTTGCTAGAAACAGGTTTCCTCGAAGGTCAAATTATCGTGCCGCAATTCGTGCTCCAAGAACTGCAACTGGTAGCTGATTCCGCCAACGATCAAAAGCGAGTGCGCGGACGCCGCGGCTTAGATGTACTCAACCGCATCAAAGAAACATATCCAGAACGGATTCAAATTCACTCGGCTGACTACGAAGATATTGCCACAGTCGATGCAAAATTAGTCCGATTTGCTTTGGATATCGACGGCATTTTGCTCACCAACGATTACAACTTATCGAAAGTAGCTACCGTCCAAAAACTGCCGGTTTTGAATATCAATGATTTGACTCATGCGGTGCGCCCGACTTATTTGCCGGGAGATACGATCGAACTAAAAATCCGCAAAGAAGGCAAAGAACCCTCTCAGGGAATCGGTTACTTGGATGACGGCACAATGGTTGTCGTAGAAGCAGGCAGCAGTTACGTCGGCGGCGAAGCCAGAGTCGTAGTCACCAGCGCCCTGCAAACAAGCGCCGGCCGCATGATATTCGCCCGCCCTCAAGAATCCGTTATTGTTTAAAACTGAGTAACAATGGCCAGGGCAATCAGAATCAAATATTGCGATCGTTGTTCCCAATCTGCCCCGACTCTCTACCGCGCCCGGTATGACGAGTCGGGGCAGTGGTTTTTTTTATGTCTTAAATGTTGGGAATCGGTAAGTAAAAACAATCCTTTTTACTTCTACGGTGGCACTTGGAAAGCTAGCAAGAAAAAATAGCAATTACCAGCTTGTTCTTCTTTTCTCTTCCTACCCTTCGGGAACGGCTTCGCCGAACGTGTCCTTAGCGTCTTCGCGGTTCAATCATATCAATATCAGTGATTCTGGAGTAATTAAAATCAACCAATCCCGATCGCATCTTCATACAATGTCTCGATCGCACAGCTAAAATTAACGCTAGCAAACTGAACTTCTTGTCCTTGACTGTAAGGATAAAGCACCCACAAACCCTCTGCATTCCGGCGAAAACACTCTACACTAACTCTTTCTTGATTAATTAATACATACTCTTGCAAACTTTCAGAAGTGCGGTAATCACCAAATTTATCGCCTCTGTCAAAAGCCGCTGTAGTCGGCGATAAAACTTCCACAATTAAGCGCGGGTAGATAATGAAATCTTCAGCAGTATTTCTGTCCCGTTCATCGCAAGTCACCGCTACATCGGGATAGTAATAACAATTTGCTGCCTCAATCCGAACTTTTATATCTGCCACGTAAGGTATACAGCCACTTCCCCGAAGATGATTTCTCAGCAAAATTGCTGCATTGAGACTAATGATGGCGTGAGCTTTGCTTGCCCCTGCCATTGCATAGATTTCACCTTGCCTGTACTCGTGTTTGGTCGGACTGACTTTCTCGGCTGCTAAATAATCTTCGGGGGAGACGTAGGATTCGCTTTTACTTGCAACCATATAATTTTGAGGTGGGTGAGGATTACACAATTATAGCCGTAGCACGGGCGAGGGCTGGACGCCATCGCCCTTTTTCACCTTTCCCCAAAGTTTTAACGTCGGCGCGGGGCCGGAAGCCTCGCACTATTGCCATTTTGCGGTTGCGGTTTTTCTTGCAGCTTCATTGTCAAACTAACCCGCTTTAACTTCTCATTCACCTCCAAAACCCGCACTTTCACAACTTGTCCGACTTTAACAATCTGTTTCGGATCTTCCACGAATCGATCGGCTAATTGAGAAACGTGAACCAAACCATCTTGGTGCACTCCCACATCAACAAAGGCTCCAAAGTTAGCTACATTCGTGATTATGCCTTCTAATTCCATCCCAACTTGCAAATCGGAGATTTCTTTAATTCCTGCTTGGAAAGTGGCATATTTAAACTCGGCGCGCGGGTCTCTTCCCGGTTTTTCTAGTTCGGAAATAATGTCTCGGAGTGTTGGTTCACCGACTTTTTCAGTGACATATTTCTTGATATTTACAGTCTTGATTTTTTCCGATATTTGTGTTATTCCAGTCAGCGGCAAGTCTAAATCTTTGGCGATCGCCTGCACTACAGGATAACTTTCTGGATGAACTGCTGTATTGTCCAGGGGGTTTTCGCCGCCGCGAATGCGGAGAAACCCGGCTGCTTGTTCAAAAGCTTTTGGGCCGAGTTTGGGAACTTTCAGGAGTTGGCGGCGATTTTTAAAGGCGCCGTTTTCGTTGCGGTAATTGACGATATTTTTGGCAACTGTTGCCGTCATTCCTGACACAAATGTCAGCAATTCTTTGGAGGCTGTGTTTAAGTCAACTCCGACATAGTTAACGCAGCTTTCGACTGTTTCGTCGAGTTTCTTTTTGAGCAGTTTTTGGTCAACATCGTGCTGGTATTGACCGACTCCTATTGATTTCGGGTCGATTTTCACGAGTTCGGCGAGGGGGTCTTGCAAGCGCCGTCCGATGCTGACTGCGCCGCGGACGGTGATGTCCAGATCTGGAAATTCGGCGATCGCCACCTCGCTTGCGGAATAAATCGATGCACCGGATTCATTCACCATGACTTTAATCGGTTTCCTGTCCATTTGGGCCAAAACTTCCGAAACAAATTCGTCTGTTTCGCGGGAAGCTGTACCGTTGCCGATCGCGATTAATTCAATTTTATATTTTTCAATTAAATGCTTGACAATTTTACCAGCTTGTTGTCGCTGAGCGGCCGCTTGGTGGGGGAAAATTGCTTGATATTCTAAAAATTGCCCGGTTTCATCGAGGGCGGAAACTTTGCACCCTGTGCGAAATCCCGGATCGATCGCCAATGTGGGTTTCATTCCCGCCGGCGCCGACAGCAGCAACTCGCGGAGGTTGGTTTCAAAAGTGGCGATGGACTCGATATCAGCGACGGCTTTGTTGTGCGATCGCACTTCTGTAATTAACGAAGTCTTCATCAGTCGGTTGAAGGCATCCTTCAAAGTCGATCGATAAAACTCTTTAACTTCCGGTATCCTAGTTCTAATTTCCTGACCTTCCAAATAAGCCATCACTGCGGATTCATCAAACGCCAGTTCCAAATCTAAAACCCCTTCCGTTTCTCCGCGAAACAGCGCTAACATATTGTGCGACTGAACGCTTCTCGCTGCAACTTGATAATTGCGGTACATTTCAAATTTAGTGCTTCCTTCCGGGAAATCCTCTTTAATTTTCGAGACAAAAACTCCTGTCTTCATCAAAAACTCTCGCAAATAAGCCCGCAATTCTGCTTTTTCCGAAACCGCTTCCGCCAAAATATCCGCAGCACCTTTGAGAGCTTCTTCTGCTGTTTTAACTCCCTTTTCTTCCGAAATATATTTAGCTGCTTCCGCCTCAAAATCGGCTGGTTTAGCCGTCGGTAAGTTCAGAGTTTTGATAAAATTGGCCAGCGGTTCCAAACCTTTTTCCCTAGCAATTGTCGCTCGCGTTCGCCGCTTGGGTTTGTAAGGCAGATAAAGGTCTTCGAGTTCGTTTTTTTGCAAACACGATTCGATTTTAGCTTGCAATTCTTCAGTGAGTTTACCCTGAGAGCTAATCGTCTCTAAAATCGACTTTTTGCGGTCTTCTATTTCCGTCAGATAGGTGAAGCGATCGGAGATATCCCGCAACTGAATTTCATTCAGCAAATCCGTGCGTTCTTTGCGGTAGCGGGCAATAAACGGAATAGTTGCTCCCTCGGCGAAAAGTTCCAGAGCATTATTGACTTGAGACAGATTAATGGAAAGTTCTTGAGCAATCAGTTGAGGAATGTCGATCATAGTGCAGAATTTCGGAACAGTCAATTTTAGATTTTAGATTTTAGATTTTAGATTAACTTCACAGAAGAGAGGAAGAAAATGGAATCATCCCATTTTTGTTAAAATCGCTTTCTAGGAGTGCGATCGTCCCGCACAGCAAAGCCGATATATCTCGCTTCTAGCTCTCCGGCTTGCACTCCTGTGAAAGCATCATTGGGATGTTCCCGTGATGTTAGCATAAATGCAGTCATTTCTCAATATTATATGTTTCCTTTTAAATATCCTGTGCCGCAAACCGATCCGCCGCGATCGCCCCGAGAAACGCTGCCGACGATGTACGATTTACCCAGCGAAGACCCGGAGGAACCTGGTTTGCCTGACGAATTTCACGATTTACAGCCGCAGTTGTTGAGCCTGACGTTTCGACCTCGGAATTACCCGGCTTCTGAGATATTTAGCGGCACCGACATGAACCTTTATTATGACGTGCAGCACACTCTGTGGCACAAGCGGCCGGATTGGTTTGCAGTTGTGGGAGTTCCCCGACTTTACGATCGATCCGAACTGCGGATGAGTTATGTTACTTGGCAGGAAGGCGTGAATCCTTTTGTAATTGTAGAACTGCTTTCGCCGGGAACAGAAAAAGAAGATTTAGGCGACAAGACCGATGAAGAAAAGTTGCCACCTCAGTCGGGAAACGCTGCCGGTAACGGGCAATTTTTGCAGCCGGAGACGAAGGAGGAACCGCCTAGAAAATGGGAGGTTTACGAGCAAATTTTGCGGGTTCCTATTTATGCCGTTTTCAGTCGCTATACTAACAAATTGCGAGTGTTTGAATTGAAGGGCGGACACTATCAAGAATTAGAATTGCCGGAGTCGCGAGTGTGGATTCCTGACCTAAGTTTGGGGTTGGGTTTGTGGCAAGGAGAGTTTCAGGGAATCGATCGACTGTGGTTGCGCTGGTATGATGTTGATGGCAATTGGATTCTCACTGAAGCGGAACAGCAACGGCAGCGGGCCGAGTCAGCGGAATCTAGGGCTCAACAAGCCGAAGCTCAATTGCAGTCTTTAATTCTGCGGCTGCGGGAATCTGGCATCGATCCCGATCGATTTTTAAATGGTTAGAGAGGACTGAAGTCCTGACTAATAGTATGTCCGGTTGATTACCCCTAATACGGTAGGGGCGGGTTCACGAAAAATATCTACCAATAATTGACAATCTCAAAAACCCGCCATTTTAATCGCGGTCACTGGATCGGACATGATATAAAAACTGGTTCGCAGTCAGGACTGTAGTTTGTTTTTACTTCAACATAAGACTCAAGGCCTCACTACGCACAGGCTTTAAGATTTGATCGCAACTTGATTGCTTGCGGCTTGTTTGTTGGTTGCTGCTACTCTTTGCGGTCAAGTCATCCCTGTAGGGAGAATGATGCAAATAAGCTTGACCGACAGAACCGAAAAGTTGCAGTTTGTCAGAAATGACCCATCGCATGGCATCGATAGCTTTTTCCATTATTTCCAACAAATCTGGATGTGGCTCAGAAATGCTACTTTTTAACACGTCCATATAAGCTTCGCGAACTTCCGTATTCACATTAAATTTAGATACTCCGAGTTTAATACATTGATGAATCATTGACTCCGGCAAACCGCTAGCACCGTGCATCACTAACGGCACTGAAACAGCAGCCCGGATTTTTGCCAGACGCGGAAAATCGAGTTTCGGTTCGCTCAAATATTTGCCGTGAACGTTACCAATTGTTACGGCTAAAAAATCCACCTTAGTTTCTTTGATAAACTCTACTGCTGCTACGGGATCGGTCATCCTTGCGGCTTTCTCCTCGCTTGTCAAACCTTCTTCCCTGCCACTCATTCTGCCGATTTCTGCTTCAACTGCCGCACCGTTAGCGTGGGCTAATTTAGTCATTTCCCGGCTAAATATTAAGTTTTGTTCGTATGGCAAAAAAGAACCGTCTGCCATAATTGATTTGATACCGGCGGCTAGGGCGAGGTGAATGTCTTTTTCTGAGGGGCCGTGATCTAAGTGTACTGCGATCGGCATTAAAGATTTGCCGGCCGCTTTGATGCACAGCGCGACTAAAGGCGATTGTCCGTATTGGAGGGCGCTGGGGTGAATTTGCAGTATAGCAGGACTGTGCAGCGCTTCGGCCGCATTGATCACGGCTTTTACTCCTTCGAGGTTGTAGACGTTAAAAGCGCCGATCGCATAACCATTTCTCAAGGCCGTGTTCAGCAATTCGCTAGTTGACGCGAGCATATAGTACCTACTTTAAAAACTTTTCTGAATGTCGATCATTCTATCAAAGTTCTAGGGCAAGCTCAGCTTAATTTGTGTTTATTTTAATTGCGAATTCTTCGGCGACGATTTATGTGAAGTGCATTTATTCTTGGGTAAGGTGCGCCTAGCGCACCCTACTATTTGTTTGGTGAGCCTAGCGCACCTTACTCCTTGAGTGATTTACTATGTTTGTGCGTTACCAGCGTGCAAACCGCATTCTTTTACGGTCGCTTCTTCCCACCACCAGCGACCTTCGCGTTCGTGTTGGTTCGGCAATACCGGCTTTGTACAAGGTTCACAACCAATACTTACAAAACCGCGTTCGTGCAACTTGTTGTAAGGCACATCCAAAGCGCGAATGTATTCCCAAACCTCTGCCGAAGACCAGTTTGCTAACGGGTTGAATTTAATTAATTCATGGTCAGGAGTTGAGAATGCAGTGTCAACTTCAATGACCGGAATACCGTTGCGGGTACTGGGACTTTGGTCTTTCCGCTGACCAGTGATCCAAGCATCGAGAGTATTCAGTTTGCGGCGCAGCGGCTTGACTTTCCGCACGCCACAGCATTCTTTGTGACCGTCTTGATAAAAACTAAACAATCCCTTTTCTTCTACTAGGGCTTGTACTTCTGCTGCATCGGGAAACATTACTTCTAATTTAATGCCGTAATGTTTTCTGACTTGATCCAAAAACTGATAGGTTTCTGAGTGCAGTCGTCCGGTGTCTAGGGTAAAAACGCGGAAATTTTTGGTAATTTTTGAGGCAATATCGATCAGAACTACATCTTCTGCACCGCTGAAAGAAATTGAGATGTTGTCAAAATTTTCTAGGGCAAATTTGAGAATTTCTCGCGGTGTTTTTTGACTGTATTCTGCTTCTAGGGCGGCAATGTTGAGATTTCTTTGGATGGCAACCATATTTTCGGGTCTGAGCGTGTTCTTTTTCTCTAGCCCTTTATTATAGCCGATCGCCGTCTCTCCCTCACCGACTAATTTGACAATCAAGCAATTTCGTCCGGGGCCACCGGATTCATCCGTGAAGCCAGAAAAAAGCTCCGACTGCTCATCACCAGCCCCCGGATTTATCAGTGGGAGCGCTTTCTTCTATTCTAAAATCTAAAATCGATTGACCGCATCTTGCAGCAGTCTTTGCGGCTGGGTTCACAATCAAGCTCAAGGATGGCGATTGCCTGCTGGTAGCAGTTTTGGTGAACCCAACACTCCTCTACTGGCTAAAATGGGACTGTCGCGCGGCCCATTGATATCAAATCTGTTAGCATCGGAATTATTCCTATCTCTATTCTTTTCATCGGCGTTAATCTGCATCAATCTCTTGTCATCTGCGGTGAAAAAATTATCTTTTTTTTGACCGCAGATACAGGCAAATTAACACAAATTAACGCTGATGAATTAGATTGTTGACTGTTGACGGTATTTTACTATTTCGATGCTAGCTGAATTGATATTAATTTGCAATTAATTATAAAATCCACACAAGAAGATTCATTAAATGTCATTGGAAAATCAGTCAAGTTTAACTGGTTTAATTAATACAGTAATAGCGATTACTAAGGATCGTGGATTAAATAACTTCCGTAGGTTGAGCCCGTGGAACCAACCCTCCGTTTCACTCCGCCCAACGCCACGCTTGATTGTTGGGTTTCGTTCCTCAACCCAACCTACAAAAAATGCAAGTTATTTAATTCTCATTCCTAAGCGATAGCGTGCTGTATCTGGCCTAAAAACAACCTTTTTTTTCCAGAATAGCACCGCTGGAGCTGGTTTTTAATTGCGCTTTATGGCGTTAGCTAAATAATTTATATAGCACAATTTAGGCAATACATCAAAGTTAATTATTGAAATTAAAGCTAAACAAAAGTATAAAAACCAGCTTTTTTTCGCATATGTCTTTATATCCCCCCTCCTAAATTATTGGTAAATTTCTTACTCCCTTCCCTTGCTAAGGGGAGGGTTGGGGTGGGGTTAAAATTTACGACTCCTGCAAGGATTGCTATACTAAGAGCAGTTGGTTTCAAAACAGCGAATTACCAATAATCAATTACTAATTGCCGATTAATTTATTCAGAGCGATTCCGTGACCAAAGTAAATTTTTATCGCTTTTTATCGCTGACAGCTAACATTGAGCCATACGATCGGCTATATTGTATTTGGAAGTACATTAATTTGTCGGGAAAGCGGTCTAGTCTCATCGCCGCCGATCGCGTCAGCTTCTGAATTAACATAGTCCGCTGTCAATAACAGCAAGGAAGTGTGGAATCATGTCCAAAATTTTAGTAGTGGACGACGTAAAGAGCGAACTAGAAATCATCTGCCGCATTCTTCAAGATGCCGGACTGGATGTGATCCGCGCAGGCGACGGCGAAGAGGCGATCGCCCTGATCCGCAAAACCCCTCCGGCTTTGGTCGTTTTAGATGTAGTGATGCCGCGAATGAATGGGTTTGAAGTGATCAGAGAATTGCGGGGCGATCGCGCAACTGCAAAATTGCCCGTAGTATTTTGTACTCATAAAAACACCGAGATCGATAAAGCTTGGGGAACTGATTTAGGAGCCGACGCTTACGTCAGCAAACCTTTTGAACCTCAGCAACTCGTCCACATAGTGCAGCGCTTGCTTTCAGCGTAAACCCAATATAAAGCGATCGACCACTTCCCAACAAACATTATACCGACAAACCCCGTTTTTTTTAATAAACTGGGTTTTTGAATTCCATAAAAGTTTATGTTTAATGATAAAAACCTGCTTATTTGCCCAGCCGCGATTTATTTAACGGAAACATTTGAGGCACCCAAAGTGATGCTGAAAAACTCGATCGGCGATCGGCTTTAGGGTCAAAGCAAAACTCTAATTTGTAAGGTACACTAGAAACTAAAAATAAGCCATGAAAATAACGGCTCCCCCCGCTGGGGGGCATCAGACAAGTGCAACAAAGCAATTTCTCCTGTTCGGTCAAGGAGGCAGTCTGTTCGGCATAGAATTAGAGGCAGTGCGGGAAGTCCTTTCCCTCAAGGAACAACCGATTTCCCTGGTTCCCAACACCCAGCCATTTTTGCTGGGATTAACCAACTTGCGGGGCGAAATCTTAGCAGCAGCAGACTTCGGACTGTTTGTCGGTATTGAGTCGGTTGACGCCTACCACCCCAACAGCCGCATCTTAGTGGTAGAAGCGCCCGATCCACGAGACGTGAGATTGTTATCGAAAATGCGCCTGGGATTAGCCGTCTCCCGCGTCGAAGGAGTTTTACCTCTCAATCCCGATCGCATTGTCTCAGCACTAGATGTCAGTCCCGACCTAGCTCCATTCTTAAAAGGTCTGTACAATTCCGAAGGACGCTTGCTAATGATTGTCGATGTAGAAGCGATCGCCCATTCCGAACGCTGGTAAAAATCAACAATACAGATAAGTCTGCAACCGCTTTCAATCAATAATTTTAACTAACGATCGCCCGCATCCTATTTGCCCATCCTTAATTTTATGATCGAAATTCTCTATACCTGGATCGCAACGACTTTCACCCTGACATTGCCTGACTTGTCCTCATCGGTGGTAGCTGGGGCTGCTAATGTCATCATTTCTGGGTGTTACTTTTCCATCGCCTGGCTAATCAGCTTAGCTTTGTGGCGAAACCGTCAATTCGGGTTCGACATCTTCGCCACAGTCACAGCCTGCATATTTTGGACCTGCGCTTTGGGCCATAGCGGCCACGCAGCCGAATACCTAGGACTGCCACACTCTCCGGTGGCGCAAACAGTGTCGGATTGGATAACTGTAATTGCGGCGATCGCTTTTTTGAGTTTGTCCAACCGCTACACCTTCTTAGTAGGTTCCACCCAAATCCTTAACTCTAAAAAAGAAACAGAACAAGCACTGAGCGAAACTACCCAGCGATTTCACGCAATCTTCGACCAAGCTTTTCAAGCGATCGCATTATTGGAGCCCGACGGTACTCTGATCGAAGCAAATCAGACAGCGCTAGAATTGGGCGATTTCCAAGCATCAGAAGTCCTGGGGCTGAAATTTTGGCTGACACCAGGGTGGGCATCATCTCCAACCAACCAGCAGCGCCTAAAAACGAACATTCAACAAGTCTCGGCCGGCAAGTTTGTCCGGGAAGAATACGAAATCACCGGCTTCAACAACCATGTGACAGTAATGGACGTGTCGTTTAAGCCGCTGTTAAATGAAACAGGAGAAGTATTTCAAATCCTCGCCGAAGGCCGCGACATTACCCAGCGCAAACAGACAGAATCCGCATTGCAGCAGCTAACGGCAGAACTAGAGCAGCGCGTGAATGAAAGAACCGAGCAGATCCTGCAAACTAACGCACAATTGGAACAGGAAATTCGCGAGCGTACCGCAGTACAAGAACAATTAAAAGCCTCAGAACAATTCTTAAACAACATCCTCAATAGCATCCCAGACCCGATTTACGTCAAAGACCAACAGCACCGCTGGATAATATTAAACAATGCCTTTTGTGAATACATAAATCACAGCAGAGAAGAACTAATTGGCAAATCCTACGACCTGTTCTTGTCCAAACAGGAAGCACAGACATATCGAGAAAAAGACGAATTAGTTTTCGTGACAAATACCAGCACCGAAGTCCAAAAAACCATCACAGACCGAGCAGGAAACACCCGCTTTCTCTCCGCCAAAAAATGTACCTTTGTAGATGCCGAGGGCAGGAAATTTCTCGTTTGCGCGATTAGAGATATCACCAATCGCGTGGAAATGGAAGAACAACTGCGACAGACACTGGCCGAAATAGAAAGTTCCCAAAACTTGCTGCGAACAGTCATTGACGCTACGCCAGACTGCATTTTTGTCAAAGATCGAAACTTGCGCTACACCCTAGTCAATGCAGGTTTCGCCGCCGCCTTCGGCAAAACTCAAGCAGAAATTATCGGCAAAGACGACGCAGAAATCGGCATATCGGTCGATCGAATCTTCGCCAACTTCCACGCCGAAACCGATTCCCAGAACCAAATCCAAAACTTCCGGGCCGACAACCACCTCGCGCCTGCCTCCAACGACTTAGCCACCTTAGCAGACGGCAAAGTACACACCTTCGACACCCAGAAATTGCCCCTCAAAGATGCAGAAGGCAACATTTTAGGAATCCTCTGCTTCGCGCGCGACATCACACAGCGTCGCAAATCGGAACAAGAACTATTGCGGTTCAAAGCAATTTTAGAAACCACAACAGACTGGGTAGGCATAGCCGACTCCCAACAGCGCGCCATTTATCTCAACCGCGCAGCCAGAGAAATGTTGGGAGTTGGCTCTGACGCAGATTTAACCGGAATCCGCATTTCTGACCTGACATCCCCCAAAAGTATCGACACTCTTGTGAACGTCGGCATCCCCGCAGCTTGCCGGGACGGGGCGTGGAGTGGCGAGACTGTTTGGCAGAGTTTAGACGGCGAAGAAATACCAGTTTCTCAAGTAATTGTTGCCCACAAATCCGAGAATTCAGAAGTTGAATTTATCTCAACGATCGCCCGCAACATTACAGAACGCAAGCGCGTAGAACAAGCCTTGCAGCAGAACTTGCAAATGCTCGACCTCGCCAGCGACGCCTTGATCGTTCGGGATATGGACGGCACGATTAATTATTGGAGTCAGGGAGCCGAACGGATGTACGGCTGGACAAAAAAGGCAGCCTTGGGGAAAGTCAGCCATACTCTATTACACACCATTTTTCCCCAGCCTTTAGCAGCTATTTCGGCACAGTTAGAAGAGCAGGATTATTGGGAAGGAGAATTAATTCATACCACCAATTTTGAGACCAAGATCACCGTATTCAGTCGCTGGAATTTGCAGCGAGATGAACAGGGAAAACCGAAAGCAATTTTAGAAACTAACAACGACATCACGGATCGCAAGCAAGCCGAAATCGAAAAGCAAAGATTGATTTCGCTCGTAGAAAGCAGCTCGGATTTTATCGGCACTGCCACCTTGGAGGGAGAGGCAACATACCTGAATGTCGCGGGAATGAAACTAGCAGGATTGCCAAATATTGAAGAAGTCAAAAGCAAAAGTATGTATGACTTCTTCTCAGTAGAAAATGGTAAGATTTTCAAAGAAGAAATCGTGCCGGCTACTGTGCGAGACGGTTTTTGGCAGGGTGAATTCCGCTTGAGGAACTTTCAAACCGGCGAAGACTTTCCGGTTGACTTCACCCTATTTACAGTCAAACACCCAGAAACCGATGAGCCTATGGGGTTCGCAACAGTTACTCGCGACATCAGCGATCGCAAACGCGCAGAAGAGATGGTGCGCGATCGCGAAAGACTGTTCCGAGCCATTTTTGACCAATCGTTCCAATTAGTGGGGCTGCTCAAACCAGACGGAACCGTTTTGGAAGTCAACCAAACAGCCCTCGCCGTCGCCGGAATGGAGCGCGAAGACTTCGTAGGCACGCAGTTTGTAGATAATTTGTGGTGGCAAATTTCTCCAGAAGCCAAGCAAAAAGTGCAAGCAGCGCTCACAAAAGCTGCCGCCGGCGAGGTAGTCCGCTACGAAGCCGACGTGCTCGTTGCTGGGGGTGCTGTGATAACTGTGGACTTCTCCCTCAAGCCGATCGTAGACGACAGCGGCAAAGTCGTGCTGCTAATTCCCGAAGGCCGCGACATCAGCGATCGCAAAGCCCTAGAACGAGAATTAGTTTTGCGTCAAAGTCGCTTTGACGCATTTTTCGCAGCCGCCCCGGCCTCAATGTTTATTTTTGACGAGCAGTTGCGCTTCGTGCAAGTTAACGAGAAATTAGCGGAAACCACCGGCGTCTCAGTTGCCGAACACCTCGGCAAGACTGTGAGGGAAGTTATACCCGAAATGCTCGATACCCTACAGCCGATGCTGCAGAAGATTCTCGCCACCAACCAACCGTTTTTAAACGTTGAGGTGTCGGGTTCAATCTTCAACGAACCGGGCGTCATGCGAGATTGGCTGGCGTCATATTTTCCTTTGCCCGGATCTGACGGCAAACCCATCGGTATCGGGGCTGTGGCGATCGAAATTACCGATCGCAAAAAAGCAGAACTAGAGCGCGATCGATTTTTCACCCTGTCTCTCGACTTGCTTTGTATTGCAGATTTTCAAGGCAAATTCAAGCGCGTCAATCCCGCTTGGGTAAAAAGCCTCGGCTACACCCTAGAAGAACTGGAAGGCCAACCTTTTCTCAATTTCGTCCATCCAGACGATCGCGAACAAACAGTAGGCGAAACCGGCAAATTATCCAGCGGCCTCGAAACAATCGCTTTTGAAAATCGCTACCGCTGCAAAGACGGTTCCTACAAGTGGCTGTCGTGGAAAGCGCGACCTGAAGCCGAACAAAAGTTCATATATGCAGTGGCTCGCGACGTTACCGAGAGCAAACAGGCGATGGTGCAACTGGAAAAAACAACAGCCCAATTAGCCCGTTCCGAAGACCAATTTCGGCAGCAAACCAATCTCTTGCAACTGCTAATAAATAGCATTGGCGATGGCATAATTGCTGCGGACGAAAATAACAATTTTGTGTTGTTCAACCCCGCCGCCCAAGATATCTTTGGCACGGGTTCGACAGATACTCTTCCCGACGAATGGTCAACAAGATACGGTTTATTCTTGCCCGATACGGTAACTCCCTATCCCCCAGCCGAAATACCTTTAGCGCGCGCAGTTCGAGGAGAAGCCTGTGACGAAGTAGAGCTTTTCACCCGCCACCGAGGGAAGCCAGAAGGCCTGTGGGTGAAAATTAACGGCCGGCCGCTCAAAGACGAAACGGGGGCGCTTAAAGGCGGCGTAGTCGTTTGCCGCAACGTCACCGAACAAAGAGCATCCCAGCAGCAAATGCAGCAGTTGGCCGAGGCACAGGAACGCTTGCTGCAAGAACTTAAAACCCGGCAAAATGCTCTCGACGAATCGGCGATCGTCAGCGAGACCGATCTCCAAGGCATCATTACCTACGTCAACGACGGATTCATTGAAATCTCCGGTTACAGCATGGGAGAACTCCTGCACCGCAACCACCGCCTCGTCAATTCCGGCTACCATCCCAAATCATTTTTTGAAGAAATGTGGGTGACACTTTCTCGCGGTTTGGTGTGGAAAGGGGAAATCAAAAACCGACGCAAAGATGGCTCGTTTTACTGGGTAGATTCGACGATCTCCCCCATTTTTGATACCAGCGGCAAAATAGTCAAATATATCGCCATTCGCTTTGACATCACCGAGCGCAAAGAGGCAGAAGAACGACTAGAAAAATTGGCAGCAGAACGTAAAGCTGAAGCTGATTCTCTGACCCAGCAAGTCCTTAAATTGTTGGGAGAAATTAAAGGCGCGGCTCAAGGCGACTTGACAGTCAGGGCGGAAGTGACTAACGACGTTTTAGGTGCTGTCGCCGACTCTTTCAACTTCTTAATCGGTTCTCTGCGGAAAGTGGTAACGGGAATTCAAACTTTAGCCGAACAGGTAACATCTGCCACCGGCGAGTCAATTAAAAATACCAGTCAACTCACCCAACAGGCAGAAATTCAAGCAGCAAAAATATCTGCCATCATGCGCGAAATCGAGCGGATTGTGAATTCGATCCGCGACGTGCGAGATGTTTCGGTGCGGGCAGAAACAGTGGCTCAGCAGTCTTCTCAAACGGCTGAAGTCGGCGGTATGGCAGTCGATCGAGCTGTCGAAGGTATTAACGGGCTCCGGTTGACGATCGCCTCTACCTCGAAAATGATGAAGCGTTTGGGCGAATCTTCGCAGCAAATTGGCAAAATTGTGACTTCGATTTCTCAACTTGCTTCGCAAACTAATTTATTAGCTCTGAATGCTACTATTGAGGCGGCGCGAGCCGGCGAACAAGGTTTAGGCTTTGCAGTTGTTGCCGAAGAAGTGCGGAAATTAGCAGAAAGATCCGCCGGCGCTACTGAGGAAATCTCGGAAATTGTCGGTACAATTCAAGAAGAAATCAGCCGCGTGATGAAGGCAATGGAATCCGGGACGCTGGAGGTAGTGGAAGGCACTAAGCTGGCAAGCGAAGCTAAAACTCACCTCAATGCCATCATCGAAGTTAGTCGAGAAATGAATGCTTTGGTGCAGAATATTACTAGCGCATCTGCCAAGCAAACTGTTTCGGCTGAGGGAATTGCTAACAGTATGCAGCAAGTCAACGAGATTGCGAATACTACCGCACAAAAAGGTGCGGATGTAAAAGCATCTTTGGACGAGTTGTCTGGTTCTCTGGGTCAATTGCAAAAGTCGGTGGCGAATTTCCGTTCGTAATTTTAGAACCCCGACTTATTGAAGAAGTCGGGGTTCTGGGTATTGTGGCAGTGTGCGATGAATGGTAAGATGGATGAGTATTTGAAATACTTTTAGGTTGGGGCTATAGTGTTTGAGATTGAGTTTACAGACCAAGCGATTGAGGATTTGCAGTGGTTTAACTACCAGCCGGGAAGTCCCGGGCGTATATTTAGAGGGGATTAATCTGAGCGCTGCGCGAAGTACCCCGTTGGGAATTACCTAGCATGATGAAAGGCTCGTCGGGTGTAGGTACCCAAAGCGACAATTAGACATTGCGAGTACCTTTAACTTTGATGTACTTC